>QXYP01000208.1 GCA_009886815.1 Halieaceae bacterium | reverse complement strand
CGGTGAACGGGTTTGGGCCCACGGTTTAGTGGGTGGACCCGGCGCGGCTCCCATGACCTACGAGGTCGACGGTGAGCAATACGTCACCATTCTCTCGGGTTGGGGCAGCACCATTGCCATGGTTTACGGCGTGGTCTTTGAAGAGGCCGTAGCGGCCGAGACCGGACGGGTCATTACCTTCAAAATTGGTGGTGACGGCGTGCTACCCAAACCTTTGGAGAACGGCATAGCCCGCACCCCCAAGAGCGACCCCATTGGTGACGAAGCGCTACACACCGAAGGTCTTAAGTTGTTTGCCGGTAACTGTCAGTGGTGCCACGGAGCCTTTGCGATCAGTTCAGGCGTGCTGCCTGATTTGCGCTGGTCAGCTTTGACCTCTAGCGATGCAGCCTGGGACACCGTCGTTCGCGATGGCGCTCTCAGTGCCCGGGGCATGGTGGGTGTGGGTGATCGCCTCACCAAAGAAGAGACCGATGCGATTCGCGCCTACGTGGTGAAACAGGCATGGGACGCCGTAGCGCGGGGCGAAGCGACAGCGCCGACAGCGCCCAGCGTGTCGGCTAACTGAGTTCAGCAAAACGAGGGCCGGTACTTCGTGCCGGCCTTTTGTCTTTTTAGCCCTCTTGCAAATTTCGCCGTCTAATTTTTAGACCGATTTCCCTTCAGATACTACCGGCTGACTTTCGGATACAGCTCGGCTTCGTCTTCGGTGCCACAGCAAAACGATAGGCTGGGGTCGACAATAAAACGCTTATTCAATGACTGCCGGCCAATGAGCATGCGCAACCCCATATCGTCACGGTTGGTGAGGGTGACTTCGGTGAGAAAGGTGTGGCCTCCCAAGGCCAGCTGCATTTCCACAACCGGGCGCTTTTCGGTTTCGCCGTTGGAGCTGGTGATTTTGCGGTAGTCGATGCAGCGGGCTGAGCACTGAATCGCCGGGCGTCGCCGTCGCCGCACAGGGTGCACTTTAAAGTCTAGCCAGCCCTCGTCTTTATCACTGGGACGAATGTCTACCGCATGCAGCGCCGAGGTTTTAGCCCCGGTATCAATTTTGGCCAGTACGCCGGGTAGATTGAGATCGGGTAGGGCACACCACTCTTGCCAACCAATAATGACCTTGGGCGGTTTGGGGCCGCGCCGGGGTTTTCGAACCATGGGGTCGCTCACTGCCAGACCCCTTATTGGGGCAATCGTGCAATATGGCAGTTATTGGCTTGCGATTTCAATGGCATGCTCTAAAGTCTCGCTCCCGTTCTCATAAGCTGAGGTAGTGGCTGCGGCATAGAACGGGTTTTTTTATTACTAACTCGGTTTGCGACTCATGAAACTTGCCATTCTTTCCCGTGCCCCCAGGGCCTACAGCACCGTCCGTTTTCGCGAGGCCGCCGAACAGCGCGGCCACGAGGTGAAAGTGCTTAACACCTTCAATTTTTCGATTGACCTCGATCGGGGCTCCCCAGATTTGTATTTCCGTACCCGTCAGCTAAGCGACTACGACGCGGTGCTGCCTCGGGTGGGCGCCTCGGTTACCTACTACGGCACAGCGGTAGTGCGGCAGTTTCAAGAGATGGGCATTTTTTGCGCCAATACCGCCCACGGTATTTTGAATAGCCGGGACAAGCTGCGCAGCCTGCAAATTTTGAGTCGCCACAATATTGGTATTCCCCGAACCAGCTTCGTGCGTGACAAGAAAGACGTGTTGCCGGCCATAGAGCGGGTGGGGGGTGCTCCGGTGGTGATTAAGCTCATTGAGGGTACCCAGGGCATTGGCGTGCTCCTGGCCGACACCGTGAAACAGGCTGAGTCGATTATTGAGTTGCTACAAAGCCAGAAACAAAACGTGCTCATTCAAAAGTTTGTGGCCGAGAGTAAGGGCCGTGATATTCGTGCTTTTGTGGTGGGTGACCGCGTGGTGGCCGCCATGCGCCGTGTGGCCCAGGGCCAGGAATTTCGTAGCAACGTACACCGGGGTGGTATTGCCGAGCCGGTTGAGCTCGACGATGAATACCGCGAAACCGCCGTGCGCTGCGCCCAGATTATGGGGCTCAATGTGGCCGGTGTGGATATGCTTGAGGGTAAAAATGGACCTCAGGTGATGGAGGTCAACTCATCCCCCGGGCTTGAAGGTATTGAAACCTGCACCGAGCTCGACATTGCTGGCGCGGTGGTCGACTACATTGCCGCCCAGGTCGACTTTCCCGAAATCGATGTGCGTCAGCGGCTAACGGTGAGCAAAGGCTATGGGGTGAGTGAAATTTACATCCCTGAGGGCTCGGAGTTTGTGGGTAAAACTGTGGCCGATTTTCAGCTCAATGATCGGGAGCTCAACGTACTCACGCTGTATCGCGGCACTCGGGTTATTCCCAACCCCCGCCTCAGTCGTGAACTGGAAGCCGAGGACAAACTGCTGTGTTTTGGCAAGCTTGAGGTCATGCGCGGCATGATTCCCGTGCGCACTCGCCGACGCCGCCGTCCAGTCCCCCAAGACCTCCCCGACCTTGATGACAGCGGCAGCGTTGCCGACTGACGTTTTTGTCCCCAAGTAGGCCGTTATTGGACCATTTGGGGGCTGTCCCACGTATAGCCTAAGGCGTAGCATCTCGGTCGAGTTTTGGGCGGGACAGGTCTGTTTTTACGGCAGGTGTTGACGGTGTCTATGACGGCGTTATAACTGATGGCATCGACAGACGGGTTGCGCCGATGAGCGGGCTATTTGCGGGTTTTCCTCGCGCACCTAGCCCCTTGGGGCCACAGTAAATCGCTGTGGTTTGTTCGGTAAAAATAAGGTCGTGGAGTATTGCTATGACAACCCAGCAATCACAAGAATTTGGCTTCGGCACACAAATACGTAAATCGCCTTACTTTGACGCCACGGTGCGTTGGGGGGCACAGGGCTTTTCGGTGTACAACCACATGTACATTCCCCGTGACTTTGGCGACCCCGAGCAAAACTTTTGGAACTTGGTAAACACCGCGATTCTGTGCGACGTGGCGGTGGAGCGGCAGGTGCAAATTACCGGGCCCGACGCGGCTCGGTTTGTTCAGCTACTTACCCCAAGAGACCTGTCAAAGCTGGCAGTGGGCCAGTGCAAGTACGTCATGATTACCAACAACGACGGCTGTATTTTGAACGACCCGGTGCTGTTGCGCCTGGCCGAAGACAAATTTTGGCTGTCCCTCGCTGACAGCGATATTTTATTGTGGGCCCAGGGTGTGGCGGTGCATGCCGGTATGGACGTACACATTTGCGAACCCGACGTGTCGCCGCTGCAGCTGCAGGGGCCCAACTCGGGAGAAATTGCCAAAGCATTGTTTGGTGAAGACATTGCTGACCTGCGGTACTACTGGCTGCGGGAATACACCCTAGACGGCATTCCCCTGGTGGTATCGCGCACGGGCTGGTCTAGCGAGTTGGGTTACGAGATTTACCTCTTGGATGGTAGCCGGGGGGGCGACCTGTGGGAGGCCATTATGGCCGCCGGTGAACCCTTTG
>QXYP01000207.1:12019-17889 GCA_009886815.1 Halieaceae bacterium | reverse complement strand
CCACGACAGCCCCGAGCGAAGCGGCTCCTAATGCAAATGAGCTTTTAGAAATACAGGCTAGGCTCACAGCCTTATCGGAGCAGATGGGAAATTTGCGCGACTTGGTGGTACTGAAAGATCAGCAGATTGCGGCGTTAGAGGCTCAGTTAGCGGCACAGCGCGAAGCCGCGGTGTCTGCGGCTGACGATGCCTTGCCCGCGAGCCCTCGTTCCACCGTGCCAATCGATCGAGGTTTTCCCTGGTGGGCGTTTGCATTGGGGGGTGTGGCCCTGCTCGCCGTTGGTGCCGTCGTTTATTCGAGGCGCGTGCAACAGCCCGTTATGATTTTGAAGCGCAACCTACCCACTGAACGGGAACCTGTGGTTAATCGGCCAAAAGAACTCGACCCTAGACCTATACCGGCCACTGCGCCCGCTAGAGCTGCACCGAGGGAGCAGGTTAAAGCGGATGACTCAAATGCAAGTATTCAGCCCGTGAGCGACGGTGAACGGGGCTATGGTCAACGACTGCACAACGACTACGTCGATGAGGGTGTGGTCGCTGATGCGATTGCAGAAGCCGATATCTATATGGCCTATGGGCGACACCAACAAGCCCTTAATTTGCTCGAAGCTGCGGCTCAGGCTAACCCCGAAGACTCTCAGGCCCTTTTGAAGATGGTGGAGATTTATCTTAAAAATGACCGCCAAGAAGAGGCAAAAACCACAGCGAAGAAGCTTGAAGGGACGGGCAACGGGCGTGCCTTCGGTGAAGCCTCGCGCATGCTGACGGAAGCTATGGCATCAAGTGGTAGCCTAGATTTAGGTGAGCTTGCCGAACCGGTGTCTGAAGCTCCGCTGACCTTAGATCTCGAAGATGATGTCCTTGAAGAAATCATGCCTTATTCAGAATCAGATCTCCGAGACGCCCCTGACAATTTAGAATCGAAGGCCCTGGACAATGATAATCTGGGCACAGCGCGTCGGGACCTGTCAGGCAGTGAGGTTGGATATCTCTCCGATGATCAGCTTGTTGAGCAGGACGATGTGCTGCCACCAGAGCTTGCCGCCGTGCTGGGTACCGATGTGCCCCCGCCAACCATCGAGGCTGATAATGAGCCTGAAGGGCTGGTCTATGCCGCGGAGGTCGATCCTGTTGAGACGCAGCTGGATCTAGCAAGAGCCTATATTGATATGGGTGATGAAGATGGCGCACGCCCAGTACTCAAAGAAGTGATTGCCACCGGTGACTTACGTCAGCAGGCAGAGGCGCGCGAACTTCTTATTAATATTGACTGACGTTTTCCCCTCATTTAGCCCGGTAAGCTGGCCTCCAGGTACACGCATTGCATTGTGCGTTAGTTACCATGGCGGCGAGTTCTGTGGTTGGCAGGCGCAGCCCCACCTTCCTGTCGCAACCGTTCAAAAAACCCTAGAGCAGGCGCTTAGCAAGGTCGCGGCTACGCCAATCAGTACCCACTGTGCAGGGCGAACAGACACCGGCGTCCACGGAGTCGCTCAGGTTGTGCATTTTGACGACCCCGTAGGTCGATCCCAAAAGGCCTGGGTTATGGGGTGTAATAGCAACCTGCCCTCGACGGTTCGAGTGCTCTGGGCGAAATCGGTGCCCAGCGATTTTCACGCTCGGTTCAGTGCCGTCTCGCGTCATTACCGCTACGTGATTAGCAACAGTGCCATTCAGTCGCCGCATCATGCGGGTCTGGTCAGTCACTGTCGCAAGCCATTAGACGCACAGGCCATGCACGATGCCAGTCAGGCTTTGCTGGGTGAGCACGATTTCAGCGCTTTTCGCGCTGCGCAGTGCCAAGCTACGCACCCAATCCGTGAAATTCTTGGGGTTCGTGTGAAGCGTGTTGAAAACTTTGTCATTTTAGACATTGAAGCCAATGCGTTTCTCTACCACATGGTGCGGAATTTGGTTGGCTCCTTACAAATGGTCGGTTTAGGATTGCGGTCTAGAGAGTGGATTGCAGAGCTACTTTCTGGCAAGGATCGAACGTTGGGCGGTGATACGGCGGGCCCTAGCGGGCTGTATTTGCAATCGATTACCTATCCGGAGCGATTCGGTCTGCCAGTGCATCAAGCGTTGAACTCATTACCCCTTGGGGGCGGTTAAGCCTCTCGAGGTTTGCTACACTTCAGCGCGTCATTTGGCACCGGGGTGGTTGTGTGTCTGTTCAGGTCAAAATTTGTGGTATCACAAGAGAAATAGATGCCCTTGCGGCTGCTAATGCTGGAGCAGACGCCATAGGCCTTATATTTTGGTCGGGCAGTAAGCGCCGGGTATCGCTGGAAAAAGCGGCGGATATTTGCGCGGCGCTGCCGCCATTGGTGACCGTGACGGCATTGATGGTCGATCCAACGGCTTCGGAGGTTGAAGCTGTATTGGAGGCTCTGCCGATTAATCTTATCCAGTGGCATGGGAAGGAAGGCCCTGAATTTTGTGAGCAGTGGCGTATGCCCTACGTCAAAGCGTTACCGAGTAGCGCTTGCGGCGAGCTGGAATCGGTAATGGCAAACTATCCCAGCGCCCGCGGGTTTCTGCTGGATGCGGTCGCTAATGGACAATTTGGTGGAACCGGTCATCCCTTCGATTGGGATGTGATTCCAGCAGCTCGAAGTCGGCCGATCATTTTGGCCGGAGGGCTCAATCCCGCTAATGTTGCGGAGGCAGTGATTAAAGTACGACCCTGCGCCGTTGATGTGAGTAGTGGAGTTGAGTCCGCACCGGGCATCAAACAATCAGACAAAATTAAGCAATTTATACGTGCCGCTCGCGAGGCGGCTGAGGCAGAAACAAAATGACTGACATGATTAGCCCGAATTTATTCGCTTCCGTTCCAGACCCCGATGGACGCTTTGGTCCCTACGGTGGAAAGTTTGTCGCAGAAACCCTCATGTCGGCACTGGCAGATCTAGAGGTTATTTACCGCGAGCTCTCCTGCGACCCGGATTTTCAAAGGGAATTCGATTCAGATCTTGCGCACTATGTGGGCAGACCTTCCCCGCTCTATGAGGCGAGTCGAATGTCTGATGCCATCGGCGGCGGGCGTATTTTTTTAAAGCGTGAGGACCTTAATCACACAGGTGCTCACAAAGTGAACAATACGATTGGTCAGGCGTTGTTGGCCAAGCACATGGGTAAGAAGCGCATTATTGCAGAGACAGGTGCGGGCCAGCATGGTGTAGCGAGTGCAACGGTTGCCGCCCGTCTTGGACTAGAGTGCCATGTTTTCATGGGCGCTGAAGATATCAAACGTCAGTCCTTGAACGTTTATCGCATGAAATTATTGGGTGCTGAAGTCATACCGGTAACCTCGGGTTCAAAGACACTCAAAGATGCCATGAATGAAGCCCTGAGAGACTGGGTTACCTACGTCGATAATACGTTCTACATAATTGGCACTGTCGCAGGGCCGCACCCCTATCCCATGCTGGTGCGTGATTTCCAAAGCGTCATAGGCCGTGAAGCCCGGAGGCAGTCGCTTGCAATGACGGGCAAACTACCCGACGCACTGGTGGCTTGCGTAGGCGGTGGCTCCAATGCAATTGGTCTATTTCACCCGTTTCTTTCGGATGAGAGCGTGGCGATGTACGGAGTCGAAGCCGGCGGGCATGGTGTGGAAACTGGGCAGCACGCGGCGCCATTATCGGCAGGTACGCCCGGCGTGCTGCACGGTAATCGAACCTACCTTATGCAAGACCCCAATGGCCAAATTATGGAGACCCATTCGGTGTCTGCTGGCCTGGACTACCCCGGTGTGGGTCCTGAACATAGCTGGCTTAAAGACATTGGCAGGGTTAACTATGTTGCGGCCAATGATGATGAGGCTTTGGCAGCATTTCATCACTGGACAAGGACAGAGGGTATTATGCCGGCTTTAGAGACGGCTCATGCCTTGGCCTATGCTGAAAAATTGGCTGCAGAAATGACCCCTGATCAGAACATAATTGTTAATCTTTCGGGTCGTGGTGATAAGGATATTCTCACCGTCGCAGCGATTGAAGGTATTGAAGTTTAAATTGGTAAAAATAGGATAGAACGTGAGCAGACTCACTCCATGTTTTGACGCGCTCCGCAGTTCGGGGCGTAAAGCGGTTATTCCTTATATCGTCGCCGGAGATCCTACCGTTGCCTCCACAGTGCCTATGTTGCACCGTTTGGTGGCTGCCGGGGCAGACGTTCTTGAGTTGGGGGTGCCTTTTTCAGACCCCATGTCAGAGGGGCCTGTTATACAGCGCGGTCATGAGCGGGCACTCGCGAATAGCGTCTCTCTCACGCAAGTATTGGCAATGGTCGTCGAGTTTCGACAACAAGATCAGACGACTCCAGTGGTGATTATGGGTTATGCCAACCCGGTGGAAAGGATGGGTTATGCCCAATTTGCTGCTGAGTGCGCTGCAGCGGGTGTCGATGGATTAATTACTGTCGATTTGCCCCCCGAGGAAGTGGGCCCCCTTAATGCCGAATTACAAAAGGTAGAGATTGACAATATTTTCTTAATTTCACCGACGACTCCGGCTCAAAGAATTGGCACCATCACGGCAAACGCGTCTGGTTTTATTTACTACGTCGCGGTTAAAGGCGTGACGGGCGCGGGACACTTAGATAGCTCGGATGTTGGTATGCACCTTGATCTGATTCGCGCAGAAACAGCACTGCCGATTTGCGTGGGTTTTGGTATCAAGGACGCAGAGTCGGCAACATCGGTAGGTGCCATGGCCGATGGTGTGGTGGTTGGAAGTGCCCTGATTGACACGATGACCGTTGCTATGGAGTCTGGGAGTTCTCTGGATGTGGGTGTGGAGAAAGCGGTAACGCTCTTGGGGTCTATTCGTTCCGGCATTGATAATATGTAATTGTGTCCACGACGGGTGGCTAGCGTAAGGTTATAATAATAGCTGTTACCCGTTCGGAGTCTGATATGAGTTGGATTGACAAAATTCTGCCTTCCGGCGTCCGCAAGGACGAGGCCGAACAAAAGCGCGTCAACGTGCCAGAAGGACTCTGGAAGAAATGCATTAAGTGCGACGCGGTGCTTTATTGGCCTGACTTAGATCGTAACTTAGAGGTATGCCCCAAGTGTGACCATCATATGCGGGTAGGGGCGCGAAGAAGACTCGATATATTTTTAGACCAAGACGGCCGTCGAGAGCTGTTCTCTGACCTTGAACCCATCGATCGGCTAAAGTTTAAAGACAAGCGAAAGTATCGTGATCGGTTGACTGCGGCCCAGAAAAGCACCGGTGAGCGGGATGCGCTAATTGCGATGCAAGGTCGGCTGAATGGCTTGGAGTTGGTCACCGTCGCCTTTGAATTCAATTTTCACGGTGGCTCCATGGGTTACGCTGTTGGTGAAAAATTCACGCGCTCTGCAACCCACGCCTTGAACAACGGCTTACCGATGGTGTGCTTTGCCGCATCAGGAGGGGCAAGGATGCAAGAGGCGTTAATTTCGCTCATGCAAATGGCGAAAACCTCTGCGGTGCTTGAACGCCTTAAGCGCAATGGCCTGCCGTTTATATCGGTCATGACAGATCCTATTTATGGCGGCGTTTCGGCGTCCCTGGCGCTTCTAGGTGATATCAACGTCGCTGAGCCTGATGCCCGGGCGGGATTTGCTGGCCCCAATATCATTGAACAGACCATTCGGCAGAAGTTGCCTAAAGGATTTCAACGCAGCGAGTTTCTGTTAGAGCACGGTGCCATCGACATGATTGTGCATCGTGCTGAGATGCGCGACACATTAGGTCGTCTCCTGTTTAAGCTGTCAGGTCAGGAGGGCAGTCAAGGGCATGCGCCGGTGCCTGAGTCTGAGCCTGTCGAATAAACTGTATGGGATTGGCTGGCGCCGAAACACTGGATGCCTG
>QXYP01000207.1:0-12009 GCA_009886815.1 Halieaceae bacterium | reverse complement strand
CTGGCTCACCTCGAAACACTGCATCCGCAGAAAATCGATCTTGAGTTAACCCGTGTAAAAACGGTGGCACTGCGCCTAGGGCTTATACCCGCGGCATGTCGCACGGTCACGGTGGCCGGCACCAATGGCAAGGGCAGTTGTGTGAGTGCATTGGCGGCGCTGCTGCGCCAACAAGGACTCTCGGTAGGTTGTTATACCTCGCCGCATTTGCTGCATTTCAACGAGCGCATCACTGTTAATGACCTCCCTGCGAGCGACGCCGAAATTATGGCAGCCTTTGCCGCTATCGAAAATTGCAGGGAGTCTATCTCGCTGAGCTATTTCGAGTTCGCAACTTTAGCAGCCTTATTTTTGTTTCAAGAGCAGGGCGTTGATGTGCAGATATTAGAGGTGGGCTTAGGAGGTCGACTCGACGCGGTCAATATGGTCGATGCTGACCTTTGTGTGATCACCAGTATCGGTATAGACCACACCGAATGGTTGGGTGATACACGAGATCTTATTGCTATTGAAAAGGCGGGAGTGGCGCGTTTTGGGAAGCCGGCGGTTGTTGCTGAAAATGACCTGCCATCAACATTACTTCCCCGCCTGGAGACGATGGGAGCCAAGACCGTCACATTAAATCGCGAGTGGCTGATTGATAACCAAATGTTAACCCTCCCAGACGGCACTCAGCGGGTGCTTCCAGAGGTGCCGGCCTTGCAAGTCAGTAACCTAGGTGCGGCAGTCGTTGCCGCGGTGGCATTGAATTGCGCGCCCAGCCAAGATTGTATTGATGCAGCTTTGCAAACGTTGATCGTGCCCGGTCGCCAGCAGCAGCTCACGGCTTTAGGTCGAGTTTGGTGGCTCGATGTCGCGCACAATCGCGAATCCGTTGGACGCCTAGCGATCGCCCTGGCCCTGCAATCTGATGGGGTGGAAACTCACGCGATTTTCGGCGCGATGGCTGATAAACCCCTGCGTGCCATGATCGAACGCATGGCCGATAGGGTCTCAAGTTGGCATTTGCCCACTCACGAAGGGGTGGTGCGGGCCGCAGCACCCGTAGATTTGGCCGAGCTGATCAAAACGATCTCACCGAAGGCCACGGTGCAGTGTTATCCTACGCCAGAGATGGCCTTTACTGGTATCGAGAATGCTTCCAAACCAGGAGATCGCATTTTGGTGTTCGGATCTTTTGTGACAGTTGGCGCACAACTTGCCTGTCTGCAGCAGGTGCCCACGGGTCAGGAGACCTTTGACTGAATGAACCCCATTCTTCGTCAACGATTGGTTGGTGCCCTGGTGCTAGTTGCCTTGTGTGTGGTTTTCTGGCCCATTGTCTTTGTTGAGCCTGTCGATCAGCAGCCTATTGAGTTGCGGCCAACGCCCGAGCGCCCTCGTATTGATACCTCGCCCATAGAGAAACCACAGTCCCCAGAAGCCATGATTCGTGAGCGGGTTAAGCCGCCGGAGATAGACGCTGAGTCGCAAACACGGGCGGACGAGCTCACGCGTTTAGATGATGAGGAGTCCGATCGTAATCTGTCCAACTTGACCACCGTAGATGCGGTTGAGGGACTAGAGCTTCGCAACGAGGCCCCCGTCATGCCTGTGCTAGACGCTTCTGGCTATCCTCAATCTTGGGTGCTGCAGGTTGCAACGGTGAGCTCAGAAACTCGAGCGGAGATGTTAGTTGAGCAGCTTGTCCAAAAGGGATATCCCGCCTTCCACGCACGTTTCGCCAAAGACACAACGGTGCAGTGGCGTATTCAGATTGGCCCGAAGTTTGAAAAAAAGAGTTTTGACTCTATAAAATCAGAAGTCGATCGCGTGTTGAAGGTGGAATCTATGGTCGTGAGGTATCAGCAACCGCTATGAATGACATTGAGCAGCAAATCAGTGGTGCCGCGTCGGGTTTTAACGGCTTCGATTGGCTTATCGTACTGGTGTTAGGTCTTTCTCTGTTAGTGGGTTTATACCGCGGCTTTGGTCGCGAGATCCTCTCTTTAGCGGGTTGGCTCAGCGCTTTCATTGGCGCGAATTTATTGGCGCAGTCCTTAGCGAATTCCCTAACCTCAATAACAGACAGTGAAACTTTACGTTACCTAGTGGGCTGGGCACTGATCTTTGTCGGGGTGTTGGCCATTTTTAGTGTGCTGGGGCGTTTAATGGCGCGACAGATGCGTCAACCCGGTTTTAACCTAGGGAATCGTATTTTGGGTGGCTTATTTGGTTTGTTGAGGGGGGTCGTATTTATGATAGTGCTGACCTTCTTGCTACGCTCAGTGGTTCCTAATTCTGAGCAAGATTTGATCGATCGTTCTTCCCTAATGCCAACGATTGATGAGATCGCCGCTCAGCTAGGCGCTCATACCACTGAGATTTTAGAAGCTGAACCTGTTGAGCAGATCGAGGAAAGTCTCGAGTCTGCTGAAATGATCTAACCCGGAGACATATCCATGTGTGGATTGGTAGGTATCGTTGGCGGTAACGACGTTGCAGCGGAAATCTATGATGCCCTGACGATGCTGCAACACCGAGGCCAAGATGCTGCCGGTATTATGACGTGCTCCCGGGGGAAATTTTTACAGCGTAAAGGCGAAGGGCTCGTGAAGGATGTGTTCCGTACGCATCATATGTCTCGCCTGCTAGGCTCGTTTGGTATTGGTCATGTTCGTTATCCGACACAAGGTAGTTCGGGCACGGCGCTTGCGCAGCCATTTTATGTAAATTCGCCCCACGGGATAGCCCTTGCACACAACGGTAATCTCACCAATGCGGCTCAGTTGAGCGCGGAAATTTTTGAGAGTGATTGTCGGCATCTCAATACAGACTCGGACTCCGAAGTGCTTCTCAATGTTTTTGCGCATGAAATACAGCGATTGGGTAAGTTGTTCCCCGACGCCGACGATATCTTTGCGGCAATTTCAGCTGTGCACGAACGCTGTGAAGGTGGCTATGCTGCGGTTGCCATGATTGCAAACCTTGGCATCGTCGCTTTCCGCGACCCCTTTGGCATTCGACCATTGGTTATTGGTATTCGAGAGCTCGAGGGTAAGGAGCCTGAGTACATGGTGGCCTCAGAAAGCGTGGCTCTCGACGTGTTGGGATTCCGCCTCCTAGGCGACGTTGCACCGGGTGAAGGCATCTTTATTTCTGCGTCGGGAAGCTTAATACGCAGGCAGTGTTCAGAAAAGAGCAAGCTGATGCCCTGTATTTTTGAGCACGTCTACTTTGCGCGTCCTGACTCATTGATTGATGGCGTTTCGGTGTATAAAACGCGCATGCGTCAAGGTGAACGTCTAGCGCGCAAGGTTTTAAGGTTACGCCCGAACCACGATATAGATGTGGTGATCCCTATACCTGATACGAGTCGCGTTGCCGGGCAGTCTTTGGCCCATGAACTGGGCGTGAAGTTCCGTGAGGGATTTATGAAGAATCGCTATATTGGACGGACATTTATTATGCCGGGCCAAAGTCAGCGGAAAAAGTCAGTGCGACAAAAGCTAAATCCAGTGCCCTTAGAGTTCGCCGGGAAGAATGTCATGTTGGTCGATGACTCCATTGTTCGTGGGACGACCTGTGGTCAGATTATTCAAATGGCACGAGATGCTGGGGCAAAAAATGTGTATTTCGCCTCAGCCGCTCCGGCTATTCGATTTCCTAATGTTTATGGCATTGATATGCCAGCGGCTTGCGAGCTCATAGCCTACAATCGGACAGAAGAAGAAATTGCCGAATTGATTGGCGCAGACTGGTTGGTCTATCAGGATTTAGAAGATTTGCTGGCTTGTTCTCAAGAGGGTAATGAAGCGATTGAAGATTTTGAGTGTTCGGTATTTGACGGTTGTTATAAAGCCGGCCGCATTGATGAAAAATACCTAAATACGATTGAGGCTGCTCGCTCAGAAGGTTCCGAGATGAGACTCGCGGCGGCCCAAGATGGTGCCAGTGTGGGTTTGCATAATGATATCTGAGACTTGCATCGGAACTGACCGGCCTAACGCCTCCGTAACGTCATGAAATCAGAAGACGATACATCTCTGCCCGAATGGCTGCGTGATGCTCATGCAGAGACATTGGGTATTCGAGCCGGTATTGCGCGCACGGGAGAGGGTGAGCATGGCGAACCCATATTTACTACTTCCAGCTATGTTTTTGACAGTGCGGCAGATGCAGCGGCTCGTTTCAGCGGCGACACGGGAGGCAACGTGTACTCGCGCTATACCAACCCTACGGTGCGGGTATTTGAAAAGCGTTTAGCGGCGCTAGAAAACGCCGAATCTGCGGTGGGCACGGCCTCGGGTATGTCTGCAATTTTAGCAACCTGCATGGCATTTCTTACCCATGGAGATCATGTTGTTTGCTCACGAGATGTGTTTGGCAGCACGGTGGGTCTGTTTGATAAATACCTTCCTCGTATGGGGGTATCCGTGTCCTTTGTGCCACTGGGAGACCTCGATGCATGGCGTGCTGCGGCAACACCCAAAACGAAACTGTTTTACTGTGAAACACCCTCTAATCCTATCTGTGAGGTTGCTGATATCAGGGCTTTGGCGGCTATCGCAGGAGAGTTCGAGGCTCGTTTGGTTGTCGATAATTGTTTTTGTACACCCGCATTGCAGAAGCCTCTTGAGCACGGCGCAGACATGGTTATCCACTCGGCCACAAAGTATCTCGATGGTCAGGGACGCATGTTGGGTGGTGCGGTCGTCGGTTCAGCCGAAGACATGGCGGAGATCACTAATTTTATTCGTACCTGTGGCCCTTCCATGAGCCCGTTTAATGCCTGGGTATTTTTAAAGGGTCTTGAAACCCTGAGTCTTCGCATGAAGGCGCACTCTGAAAACGCCTATAAACTTGCACACTGGTTAACAGAGCGTCCTGAGATTTCTCGGGTTCACTATTCGGGTCTTGTCGATCACCCGGGACACCAACTAGCGAGTCGTCAGCAAAGCGGCTTTGGCGGCGTGCTGTCCTTTGATTTGCTGGGCGGACAACAGGCGGCTTGGCGTTTTATTGACGCAACTGTGCTGATGTCACTGACTGCCAATTTGGGTGACGTGAAAACTACGATAGTGCATCCCGCCACAACCACTCACGGGCGGCTACCTGAAGCCCAGCGTAGTGCCGCGGGCATTACCCCTGGCTTGGTCCGGATTGCTGTTGGACTCGAACATATCGATGATCTGAAAGCCGACTGTCAACGGGGGTTTGACGCTATTAGCGTCTAGACGCAATGCCATGCTAGTAACCGGTCTACCAACTCTTGTGAATCGAGCAGTATCTGAAATTGGTGAGGTGCTGTTGGGTAAAGAGCAGACGGTGCGACAAGCGCTATGCTGTCTGTTGACCTCAGGGCATCTGTTACTTGAGGACCTTCCTGGCATGGGCAAGACGACGCTGGCCCACGCGCTGGCAGACGTGCTGGGGCTTAGTTACGCTAGAGTACAGTTCACCTCAGACCTCTTGCCATCAGATATTCTAGGGGTTTCTGTTTTTAATCGAAATGAAGAGACGTTTCAATTTCGTCCTGGCCCCATATTTAACCAGCTGCTTTTGGCCGATGAGATAAACCGTGCGACACCCCGCACGCAGAGCGCCTTGCTGGAAGCCATGGCTGAAGGGCAGGTGAGTATCGATGGTGCTCCTCGCGTGCTACCTGAGCCGTTTTTTGTCATTGCCACGCAAAACCCTGTACAGCAGTCGGGCACTTATGTGCTTCCTGAGTCTCAGCTTGATCGTTTTCTCATGCGACTCTCTTTGGGTTACCCCAATACGAAGGCCGAGCGGGAATTATTACAGCGCGGTAATCTGTCAAAAAAGCCTGTCGTTAATCCGTGCATTACAGCGCAGCAACTTCTTGACGCGAGAGCCGTGATTAATCAGACCACGCTTTCCGAGAGCTTATTGGGGTATATCCAGCGTTTGACAGCATTTACGCGAGAAGCGCCGGAGTTTGCAGTCGGATTGTCACCCCGCGGAGCTTTGGCACTTGTTGATGCAGCAAAAACCTGGGCGCAAATGGAGGGTAGAGACTATGTGGCTCCAGACGACGTTCAAGCTGTACTTGCCCCTGTTATTGCCCATCGAATGATCCCTAGCGCCGAGTACGCAGCGGATGGGGATGCTTTGGTGGCGCTCTTGCGTAGCCAAGTCGATGTTATCCCCGGCTAGCCCTAAAGGTGGTCTGAAGAATTTCCTGCTGCAGCGTTATCGCCGTTGGCTGAATCGACGGCTACCACCAGCACGCACTATCGTTCTGGAGCAGCGCAGGCTTTTCATTTTTCCAACACGGCAGGGGTTTTTGTTCGCGTTGACGCTACTCATCATGCTGTTAACCGCGATTAATTATCAAAATAATCTCGCTTATGGTCTAACGTTTTGGGTGGCCATGCTATTTATTGTGGCCGTTCATTTTACCCACGCTAACTTACTGAAACTCGAGATTACGGGTGTGCGGGCAGAGTCGGTGTATCCGGGTCAGCACGCTGAGTTCTGCTTTCGCATCAGTTGCAGTCGATCGCGCCAGGGGTACCGCGCTGTAAAACTGGTGTGGCCCGGGAGTGAAGTTTTGGTGGACGTTCCTGCGGGTGGTGAGATTGATGTGTCGCTGCATCATAAGGTGACTGCACGAGGATGGTTTAATCCGCCTAGACTGAGAATAGAATCGACTTATCCCTTGGGGCTTCTTCGTTGTTGGAGCTTTGCGTATTTCGATGTCCGAGCTCTGGTGTGGCCTCAACCGATAAGGGTTGAGCGATTGGCCTTTTCATCCGCCGGCAAGGCCGGCTATGACTTGAGTGAGCAAGAGGGTCTCGATGACCTGATGGGGTTTCGCGATTATCGAATTGGCGATGCGCCTCGATTGATTGATTGGCGCAGCCATGCCCGGGGCTTGCCTCTGCAAACTAAACTGTATTCATCGCTGGTAGATGAGGACAACTGGCTCGATTGGCAGGATTTTCCTGCTGGAACTGTAGAACAGAAGCTCTCATGGTTGTGCTGGTTGGTCTTGCAGCACCACGGTCGTGGTGAAAATTTTGGGCTTAGGTTGCCCGAGCTCGAGCTGCCGGTAGCCGCGGGAGATCGTCAGCGAGACAGGGCCCTTCGTGCTTTGGCATTGCATGATCTCAATGGAGAGAGTGCCGGATGATTTCGGGGGAACAGTTGCCTCGACGATCTTTACTCTGGCTGATTGTTTGCCAGATAGCGGTAATGTTGCCCCATTTACAGCGAATTCCTCTTTGGGTTGTCGCCGTTTATTTGGCCGCTGCAATATGGCGTTTGCAGATGTTTCGTCAGCGCGCTGAAATGCCCGGTAAGTGGCTGCGATTATTGTTAGGGCTTTTAGGTGCGGTGCTACTCTTTATGAGTTATGGAACCTTCATTGGTTTAGAGCCCATGGTGGCCTTATTGCTGGTAGCCGCAGCGTTAAAGCTGCTTGAAGCTATTCGAGAAAGGGATGGCTATCTGTTGGTATTTCTAGGTTTCTTTATCTGTGTAACGCATTTTATATTTACTCAAACCTTGCCCGCCACGCTGTATTCATTGGTGTGCACAGGATTGCTGGTGACAGCACTGATTGCCTTGAATCAGAGTCCGGGAGTTGGGCTTTCAAACCACGAACCTCTGCTCGCGTTAAAAATGCTGGCTCTCGCAGTACCTATGATGGTCGTGCTGTTCTTTTTGTTTCCCCGCATTGGCCCAATTTGGAGCGTGCCCTCGAAATCTGGGCAAAGCATAACGGGGATGAGCGACTTCCTTCGTCCTGGTGCTGTGACGAAGCTGGGGCGCTCAGCAGAAATAGCTTTTCGCGCCGGATTTGTTGGCGTGATTCCGGAAAACTCGGCCTTGTATTGGCGGGGCTTGGTGATGAGTCAATTTGAACAGGGTGCTTGGCGTACGCTGCAGTGGCATGAGATGCCGGAGGTTGAAAGAAAACCCATTCCCCCTCGAGTTTTGGCAGAGCCAATGCGCTATCGGGTTGTCATGGAACCAACACAGCAGCGGTGGCTGTATGGAATGGCCTATGCTGAGTCACCCACGGCTGGGGTTTACGAGGCCACCGACTATCGGCTGGGTGTTATCAACCCCATCGAATTCCAGTTCGGTTATGAGGTGACGTCGTGGCCGAAGGCATTAATGCAGCCAAATTTGAGTGACTGGCGAAGGCATTTGGAAACAGATTTTCCTGAGGGATTGAACCCGCTGAGCGAGGCCTGGGTGAAGGACTTGCGTGAGCAGCATGCCGATGACCGTAATTTCATTGCTGCACTGCTCAGTTACTTCAGAGCGCAGCCGTTTTACTACACCCTAGAGCCGCCAGAAATTCTGTCTGCCGATTTCGTCGATAAATTCATGTTCGAATCGCGTCGCGGATTTTGTGAGCACTACGCTTATAGCTTTGTGGCGATGCTCAGGATGGCGGATATCCCCGCAAGAATTGTTGCTGGGTATCAAGGGGGCGAAGTTAACCCGTTGAATAATACCGTAGTCGTTAGGCAGTTCGACGCACATGCCTGGGCCGAGGTTTGGCTTGTCGGAGAGGGTTGGACCCGTGTTGATCCCACCGCGGCGGTGGCACCGAGTCGAGTAGAGTTCGGTTTTGAAGCTGCTATGGACGGGCAGCCAGGCTTTTTATCTGACTCACTTCTATCGGCCTATCGATTTCGGGGTATCAGAGCGCTGGATTGGGTGCGACTTCGTTATGATGCACTGGCGTTTGGTTGGCAGAGTTTTATTGTTGGTTTCGATAGCACCCGCCAGATCGAGTTACTTAAAGGTTGGTTTGGTGAAATCAAAGTGTCTTGGTTCGTTGCCCTGTTACTGGGAAGTTGGGCGGCGGTGCTCCTGCCGCTGATGCTTTGGTTGAATCGCCAGCGCAGCGTCTCATTAATGTTGCCCGAAGAGCAGCGTTTTAGCGCCCTTTGCCGCCGGCTGGAGCAGCGCGGTTGTAGCCGAGCATTGGGTGAGGCCCCGCTGCAGACCCTGAGACGCGCACGTGATCACCTGCCCGAGGCAGACCCCCTTTATTTAGCTCTCGAGGGTGCTATTGCCGACCTCTACAGGCGGTAGCCCAGTCGATCTTACCAGGCTATCTAAAAACCTTTCCCCAGGGATATCAATTGAGCCGCGTGGATTAAAAGGCGGGGATATCGGTTTGGCTGCGACCAAGAATAAGGGCATGAATATCGTGGGTGCCCTCGTAGGTGTTCACAACTTCTAGGTTCATCATATGGCGCATTACGGGGTATTCGTCAGATATACCGTTACCGCCCAGCATGTCTCGTGCTTTACGTGCGATTTCGAGTGCCTTGCCACAAGAGTTTCGCTTGATCAGGCTAATGAGATCTGGGGAGATCGTGCCAGCGGACAGCATTTGACCGGCGCGTAAGCAGCCCTGCATCGCGAGGGAGATATCAGTTTGCATGTCGGCCAACTTCAGCTGTATGAGTTGATTGGCTGCAAGGGGGCGGCCAAATTGCTGCCGATCAAGAGTGTATTGTCGCGCGGTATGCCAGCACGTTTCGGCGGCACCTAGCGTTCCCCAAGCAATGCCATACCGTGCGTTGTTCAGGCAGCCGAATGGGCCTTTGAGCCCCCGCACATTGGGCAATAGGTTTTCTTCGGGAACGAAGACCTCGTCCATCACAATTTCGCCAGTGACCGAGGCGCGCAGCGCGAGTTTCCCCTCTATTTTAGGGGCACTGAGACCCTCCATACCTTTTTCCAGCACGAAGCCACGGATAACGTCGTCATCGGTTTTTGCCCACACAACGAAGACGTCAGCAATAGGGGAATTAGAGATCCACATTTTTGCGCCGGACACTTTATAGCCACCATCGACACTGCGTGCCCGGGTGGTCATGCCCCCTGGGTCGGAGCCGTGGTCAGGTTCGGTAAGACCGAAGCAGCCAATCCATTCGCCTGTGGCGAGTTTGGGCAAATATTTTTCCCGCTGGGCGTCATTGCCATAGGCATAAATGGGGTACATCACAAGTGATGATTGAACGCTTAGCATTGAACGGTAGCCAGAGTCGACGCGCTCTACTTCACGCGCTACGAGGCCGTAACACACATAATCTACCCCGGGGCAGCCGTAGCCGTCGATGGTGGAGCCTAGAAGCCCCATCTCGCCCATTTCTCTAAAAATATTGGGATCGGTACTCTCGTTTCTGAAGGCGTCTTTTACTCGCGGCAACAATCGTTCTTGGGCATATTGCCTGGCGCTATCTCGAACCATGCGCTGCTCGTCATTAAGCTGGCTATCCAGTTCAAAGGGGTCTTCCCAGTTGAGTTGGGTCCAATTAGTTTTCACTGCCATCGTGAACTCCGAAGGTTGGTTCGCTATATTTTAAGTTTAAAATATCCGAGCTGGATTACCAAGCTCTCGTTATGCTGACTGGGCTTTTTTACAAATAAATGACCAGGGATTTTTGGGCAGCTTCCGGGTTGATCAAATCTACCCGCTTGCTCTTTATCTTGAAGCTACCATTGTCAGGACTTAGCGCATGCTGCGCGGTGAAAGCATATAACCGCTGCTCGTCTTGATACCACACCACAACATGCTGGTTCGACTCTATGATGAGCGTGCCCTCAGTCGATTCTTCTATGACTCGAATATTTCCTATGAGATGAGAGCATCTTGTTAGGCTGTCTTTCGAGGCTGCCCGAGGGTGAATGAAGTTGCGTCTTCGAATCTCCATCATCACCCGGTCATCATAAATATGAGAGACATGATTGATAGGGTCGACCTGATCTTCGGTCGCGGGAATCCAGTAATAGGCGTCATCGGTGTAGAGCTCAATCCAGCTATCCAAGTCCGGGCGATCTAGAAAGCTTGCCTCTCGGTAGAGAAAGGCCTCTATGGTAGCGAGGTCAGTCATTGTTTGCTCCTCGCTGTTGGCTTTGCTCCATGTAGCCTTTCCAGGCTCGATACTGTGTGCGCATGTCTAGATCTGATGTGCCACCACCTTCGATTCGATCAGCGAATACTTGGTCCTTGCCATATTGTCGATGAAATTCAACCCATTCGTTGGCTGGAGATTGCAGCCCTTTTTGTGCTCGTCTATAAACCTCCAAATCATCAGGGCCTACCATGCCCATGGCCGAATTGATCAGGCGGCTGTACAGCACCGTTCGCTCTAGCATCGAATCGGGAGCGCCTTTTAAACGAAATGACCAGCTTTCAACAACAAAGCGATCAACGCTGATTGGGCGAATAACGCGAATATTCTGTACCGCACACTTAATGGTTAGCGACGGGTAGTAGAGTACGTTGTGGGTATTAAAGGCGTAGATGTCTCGAGTTCTGGTCTCACCGTAAGCGGACACCATGGCGGCGTGATAATCGGGGTCTACCGAATAGTCGGCATGTATGCTCGTTTTACCGCCGTCGTAGTGATGACCATAGTCAAACCCTGTAATGCCACTGTTCTCAAAATTTTCATAGCTTGCCCCGAAGGGGGGAATAATTTCAGCCTCCCGTCGCTGCTCTGCGGCCTCTGGGGGCAGGGTGGCGATGTAGGACTCAGCGGCTTTAACTAACGACTCATGGACTACCATGGGGTGCATGGTGTCATTGAGATTTTCAAGGATAAACTTCCAGTTGCAGTCATGCTCGTAGCGCAAGACACCGCCGGCGACTTCCACCTCACCCTCGGGTGCGCGATCACATAAATTATCGAAGCATGCTATCGCTCCACCCATCCAACTCACGAGATCTACGATTGTGTTGGACAGCGTAGCGAAGACAAAGCCCCGATAACTGGCAACTTGAGCCAGGGGCTGCATGCTGTAGCAAGGGTCTGCAGCATCGAACCCGGTGTCTGTATACCCTTGCTCATTGGGTACTTTCAGGAGTGAACCATCAAATCGATAACTCCAGCCGTGATAGGCACAACGTAATGCCCCGCGGACATTGCCAGAACGTTTCTCGACAACTTTGGCACCCTTGTGGCCGCAGCGATTGTGTAAAACACGCACGACATCGTCTTTACCCCGAATCATTACTACCGGTATTTG
>QXYP01000206.1 GCA_009886815.1 Halieaceae bacterium | reverse complement strand
ATGATGTGATCCCCAAGCTACCAGCACCAAGATCAATTGAATTGAATTGAATTGGATGGAATAAACGCCGCGATGAAACGGGGGACAGCCTGACGTCGGAGTTAAACGTTTCCACAACAACCCTCTACCATCTGCCGAATCGAAGACCACCGTAACCCGGTATTGATATACCTAAGCCGCTTGAGCTTCACTTTAAGACACGCCTGGTACACCCCAGATCTGATTCCTTAAGCATGGGCTTGGCTCAGGCTCGAAGAACATGATAACTCGTGAAAACAGGCGCCAAACACCACGAAGTCAAGACACCATTGATTAATACCGTGAGAAGCATCACAAAATATAAAGCAAATTGAACGATGCATATTTGCAACACCACTACGCGCTAGAAGATCACTATAGTCATGCTTTGGAGTTTTCTAATAACGGAGAAAAAAAATGAAAAAGTTACTGATCGCACTTTTAATTTCAACCCCACTGGTGGGCGGCGTCTGGGCAGATGAGCCCGCAGACGGCCCAGCGATGCTGGGTTTTTATCACTTTTATGCGCCCAACCCCGGAGCCGTCGTGGCGGCAATGGACAAATTCTGGACGTCAGACTGCGGCAAGGAGTACCCTGCAGACGTGGCACTGGCCGCTGAAGTTTTTAATGGTGGTTATGACTCCAGTCACTTTATCCTCAACACCTATCCCAATGCCGCTGCACAGGAAAAAGCCGTCAATATTATGGCTACCTGCGCCGACGGACAGCAGTTCCTTACGGAACTACAAGCCGCCGGGGTTGTTGGGACCCGTCAGTTGTTGGGATTCCATGCCGCAGAAGGTGGTGACTGGACTGAAGATTCTGCCTTCGCAAAATTCGATATCAAGGTAGAGGGACAGAATCAGGGCGCGTACGTGGCTGCCTGGCAAAAGATGATGTCGGCCGTCATGAAAGACATCGATATCAGTTCTTACGGCGTGGGCGTTGTAGTGTTTGGTAATGACGCTTTTAACCACTGGGTCTACGTAGGGGCAAAAACCTCGACAGAGTTAGCCGCCGTTCAGCAAGCTATTCTCACGCACCCTGGGTTTTTGGCCTTTGCTAAAGAAACCAGCACGCTTCGGGAAAATGTGAACACCACTTTGGTACAAATCGTCAAAGGCTACTCAAGAAACTGATTTACTCGATGGCTGAAACACGCCACAACCAGCGTGCCCCAACGTCATCGGGGCACGCTGCTCTAAGCACCCTGCTTTGTTATGCACTGCCCATGGCATAACGTTATCGATGTGCCTGCCTGCTAAAGGATCCTAGAGAGTGCACCGTTGAAGCTGAAGGGTCAGTTAAACACGTTTGGTCTCAGCCACACTGCGACGAAATATGTGGCGCTGAAGTCAATAGACTCCCTACCAAACGCCCTTAAGCCCAGACGTCTCCTATGCGCACAAAAACACCTGATCAAACCCGCCGGACAAGACAGCGTGCTTCAACACCGTTAATTGCGATACCTTGTAAATCACCCTGTTGCAGCATTGCCATGCCGCAATGAGAACAGCGCTGCTGCGGTCAACGTTCCTTAGAGTGCGGGGTGTGCAATTAGGAGGCTTAACATGTCCAAAAAGAATCCACTGAAGGGGTTGAGTCTGGTTCATACCGGCCTAGTTTGTCAGGATATATCTTCGGCAAAACAGCGGCTGAGCAAGACTCTCAATCTAGCGTGGATTGGAGGCGACCAGAAGCCGTGGGCACTGACAGTGTATGGCAAGGAACAAATCGTTCCGCTGCGGATTGCACATGCCAGTACGGGACCCGCGAATTTCGAGTTAATTGAAGCCGTCGCTAACACCCCTTGGGTCACCACACAGCCAGTCATGCAACACCACTTGTGCTTCTACAGCGAGCATTCTGAGGCCACCTGCAATGCTCTGGAGAACAATGATTTTGTGCGCATCATGGGAGCGCCCGGCGATCCTCAGGGCTATTTTCAAGACGCCTCAGGCTTGCTGATCGAGGTCATTGGTGATGCAATTCTCGAATATCTCAATCGTTTCTATAATCAGTCCCGCGGGAGAATGGCCACATGATAACCCTCAATGCAAAACTCGCCTTTTATTGTCTGCTAGTCGCCAGCAGCTGCGGCCTGCACAGCTTTTCCCATGCCGATTCCCTTGGAAATCTTGCCCAATACCCGCCCGAGGGCAGAGACCTGACCATCACCACCGGCAGCGATGGAATGCCCAACATTGACCCTTCGGACATAAGCTTACAGTCTGGTAACTACTATCGCCTCAAGATACATTGCCCCGATGTGCAGGATGATTTCACTGGCTGGCGCATTGAAATGCCCGAGCTGTTACGCAACGCGCACCTTCGGCTCGTCACCGTGGGCGATATTGAGGTACACCTACAAGGGCTTAGTTTCAATGCCATTGAGTGCGACGAGGTAGGCTCTGCACACGTCAGCTTTGTCCCTATAAAGCCTGGCAGCTATCCGCTTTATGTGGGTAACGTACCCGGTGCACTCGGCAGGCCGATTGGCGAAGCGGGTATACAGAAGAACGGCAAGTTCGTACTGGGGCGGTTTAACGTGGAGTGATGGTCAGTGGGTGGTACAAAATGAAAAATATCCCAGGAACGGTTGGCAGGGTCCTCCTAATAATGCTCGCCGTTGCAGCACTGTACGCGGGTAACCTATTCCTCAAGCCCGTCAGCACAATCAAGGCGTCACTGGCGCAATTATCTCCGGCGGCGCCTTTAAACGTCGGGGGCGAGATTTTTCGTGATCTCAACAGAAATGGTGTACTCGACCCCTACGAGGACTATCGAATAGCCACAGAGCTACGGGTCGAAAATTTACTTGGCCAGATGACCCTGGCAGAAAAAGCCGGTCAGATGTTTCATCCCCCGGTGCTCATCGAGCCCGATCCGTTGTTTCAAGTGTTCATGGAGTCAATGAATGGAGGTATATCAGTTGAGGAACGGATTACCCACGGCTTTATCAGTCACTTCAATTTCTATGGCAGTGCCCGCCCTCAGGCCATCGCTCACAGACTCAATGAGCTGCAACGTGTCGCTGAAGCGACCCGGCTGGGAATTCCCTTATCAATCAGCAGCGATCCTGTGCATGAAGTGCCCCGGGGCGGCGGCATTGCGTCCTTTTCACTGGCCGGGCTGTCCAAGTGGCCATCCCAACTGGGATTTGCCGCAGCACGCAGCCCCTCGTTGTTAGAAGAGTTCGGACGAATTGCGGCCCTGGAGTACCGAGCCATGGGCTTTACGACAGCCCTTCACCCCATGAGCGACATGGCCACTGAGCCAAGGTGGTCTCGCAACTTTGGCACTTTTGGCTCCAATGCCGCGCTCTCATCGGTCATGACCGCTGCTTATATCGCTGGTTTTCAAGGGGATACGCTGACAGATCAAAGTGTCATGACCATGGTGAAGCATTTTCCCGGTGGCGGCCCTCAGGAAGATGGTTGGGACCCTCATCTAAAATCCGGCGAAAATCAGGTTTATCCTGGGGATAACTTCGACTATCACCTCGCCCCGTTCATCACGGCCATTGAACAGGGCATGCGAGTGGTCATGCCTTACTACGGCATCCCTGTAGGCCAGACCGATGAGGACGTGGCAATGGCCTATAACCGCGCGATTCTTACCGATTTGCTGCGTGGCGAACTGGGCTTCACCGGTGTGGTCTGCTCCGACTGGAGTGTCATCACCGACAGAAACTGGGGGGTAGAAGGTCTTAGCGTGAGCGAGCGATACCAGAAGTCTATTGAGGCGGGCATTGATCAATACGGTGGCGAGCATCAGCCTGAGATCATTATAGGCTTAGTCAATGCGGGTCACATCAGCGAAAATCGTATCAATGAATCGGTGCGCAGAATACTTCGGAATAAGTTCGACTTAGGGCTATTTGAACAACCCTTTGTCAACGAGGCCAAGATTACAGAGCGGGTCAACCAGCCTTTGTTTCAGGAGCGCGGTCTGGCTGCACAGCGCCAGTCCATCGTTCTCCTTGCCAATGAGGTCGGCGTTCTGCCCCTGAAAGAAAACACGAGAGTCTTTGTTGATGGTCTCGACCCCACCATTGCCGCCGACTACGCGCAAATAGTCGATGATCCTGACAAAGCCAATGTAATCATTCTTTTCCTCAATACCGTGTTCAATGGCAATCAACCCCCGGGCACTGAGCGGATTCTAGATAGCATGGTGGCGACCCTCATACCGGATGAAGATTTGGCATTCAATGCAGATATCGTTGATAAGGCCAAAGGCTACGCGGGTGAAGCACGCCTCATAACGGTCGTCGATTTGAACCGCCCAGCGATCCTAACGGAGTTGGTTTCAGTCAGCGATGCCCTAGTAGGCACCTTTGGCGTATCCGATGAGGCTATTCTCGACGTTGTCTTTGGCAGGCATTCACCCAACGGTAAACTGCCCTTTGAATTGCCCTCATCCATGAGCGAGGTCAGAACACAGCTTGAAGATATGCCGGACGATACCGCCAATCCACTCTTTCCCTATGGCTGGGGATTGAGCTTTGGTAGCGATGAAAAGACCTCTGACAGAAATTAGCAAAGCGAGCGACATTACCTAGGCCACTAAAACACTCGCCGCTACTCGGTGCACTACGACACGCCTTGCTGGCTAGCCATAGCAGCGCCGCAACATTCGGCCTGCGCTTCTCAAGCTCTGCTGAGGGGCTTTGGCTTACTAGTGTAGTGCCGCTCAGCGGAGAGAGCGCTGGGCTATGCCTGTTTAAAATGGAGGCTCGGGTCGGAATCGAACCGGCGTTGACGGATTTGCAATCCGCTGCATTACCACTCTGCCACCGAGCCTTGGAGAATCTTTCTAAGAAACCGCTACAGCCTCGCTGCAGCAGGCGCGGAGTATACGCGGGGAGTGGCAGAGCAGCAACGGTTCAGGCCTAAATGCCCAGCTGATTACGTGTTAGCGATGCGAGGGCCATGTTCCATTGAGACTTACTGGAAACTTATCTATAGCCAGCGATCGAGAACAACGCGTTACAAACAAGCATTCACTGGGAAGCCACAAGGCGCTTTACTGCTGCTCACTTTCTTGAATCACCAAAAAGAAAGAGCGGAGATACACGACCATAGACCAGAGAGTGAGCAGCACTGCTACCGTAAGTACCGTCTGTCCCAAAATAAACCAGCCGCTGTTCGCGTGCTCTGGGAGCAACAAAAAAAGAAATGAGATCGCGATCATTTGTAAGGTGGTCTTAACCTTCGCAATTTGATTAACCGCTACAGAGGCCTCTTTACCCAATCGCGCCATCCACTCCCGCAAAGCGCTAACAACAATCTCACGCCCAATAACCACGCAGGCACAGAGTGTAATTAACAGGTCATCAAACCGTTCGGTCAGCAAAACAAGGGCTGTTGCCACAATGAGTTTATCCGCCACCGGATCCAAAAACGCGCCAAAAACTGTGGTCTGGCCCGAGCGCCTCGCTAACCAACCATCGACTAAATCAGTGAGCGCTGCGGCACCAAACAGAGCCGCGGCCCCCCAGTTACCCCAGGGTGATTCCAAGTGCGCCAACAGTACCAGCACAGGGATGGCCGCGACCCGAAGCAGCGTCAGAATATTCGGTAAATTAAGGGGCAAACGCTGATCCTCAAGTATTGCGGCATGACATACACCGGTCAGGCTAAGAGTGTGGCACACCCCACCCCAATCAAAAAGGTTTCAATCGTTGATACTGTGCAAATGGTCGTAAATCGTTTGTGCAAGACTCGAACTAATCCCCTCCACCTTACACAGCTCTTCAACTCGGGCCCCAGATACCTCAGATGCACTGCCAAAATGGCGCAGTAATTCTCGACGACGTTTGGCACCCACTCCGGGGATGCCCTCTAGGGTCGATGTTCGGCGCGCTTTTGCACGTCGCGCTCTATGACCCGTTATTGCGAACCGATGCGCTTCGTCTCGAATTTGTTGAATGAGGTGAAGCGCCGGATTATCGCCGCGAAGCACCGACTCCCTACCCGTTTCGCCATCTACAAGTGTCTCAAAACCTGCTTTTCGGGTTGTACCCTTGGCGACACCGAGTACGCGTACGTTCTCGATACCGTACTCCCCTAGTACACTCATCGCCTGAGAAACCTGTCCCTTGCCACCATCAATAAATAACACATCGGGTAGGCTGCCCTCTCCCGCCGCCAGACGTTTGTACCGCCTCTCCAATGCTTGCTGCATGGCGGCATAATCATCACCGGGCTGAATACCATCGACATTGAATTTACGATAATCCGCTTTTCGAGGCCCCGTATTATCAAAGACGACGCAAGACGCCACCGTTGCCTCACCTGAGCTGTGACTGATATCAAAACACTCCATACGACTCGGCGGAGCATCGAGATCGAGCTCTCGCCGTAAACTCTCGAGCCTGCCCGCCATCGTTTGTTTGCCGCTGAGGTGCGCCGTTAAATTTGTGTCTGCGGTCTGCTGAGCCATTTCTAGCCAGCGCGCTCTTGCCTCCCGGACCTTTGACCGAATTTCCACCTTGCGCTGCGCACGAATGCTAAGAGCCTCTGCTAAAGTTTTCGCACTCTCGGGAAGATCCGTGACGATAATTTCGTGGGGCACAACCTGTTTGCCTGACAAATAAAACAGCGGCATAAACGCCTCTAGAACGGCATGGGCATCTTCATCAAGTCGGGTTGGCGGATAGTAGGTTCGACTACCTAACACCCTCGCCTCCCGAATAAATAAAACCTGCACGCAGGCAGAGCCACCCGCGACCGACACGGCCAAAACATCGAGATTACCCCTGACGCCCTCAATGCCTTGTACCGATTGCACTTTTTGCAACTGCATGAGTTGGTCGCGGCGCTCTGCAGCCTCTTCGAAGCGCAAATCTGTTGAAGCGCTCTCCATCTCATCGGCAAGCCTACCCATAAGTTCCTGAGACTTACCCGCTAAAAAGAGCTTCGTCTTTTCGACTTGCTCCGCATAACTCTCATCACTCACCAGCCCAACACAAGGCCCGCTGCAGCGGCCAATTTGATACTGCAGACAGGGACGAGACCGGTTGCGAAAATAACTGTCCTGACACTGCCTGACTTTCAATACCTTCTGAAGTAAATGGAGGGTCGAACGAACAGCACCGGCACTGGGATAAGGGCCAAAGTATTCGCCTTTACGCCGCTTCGGACCTCGGTGCAGTGCTAAACGTGGCCAAGGGTCCTGACTGCTAAGGTAAATATAAGGATAAGACTTATCGTCTTTTAAGCTAATATTATAGGGTGGTCGATGTTCCTTAATCAGGTTGTGCTCTAGCAACAAGGCGTCAACTTCAGTGCTGGTTACCGTGACCTCAATGTCCTGAATTCGATTAACAAGCGCCATGGTTTTAGCCGTGAGCCCGCTGGCACGAAAATAACTGGTCACGCGGTTTTTTAAATTTTTGGCTTTACCAACGTACAGTAAATCCCCCTCGGCACCGTACATTTGATAAACACCAGGACGGGTTGTCAGATTTTTCAAATAACTCTCTGCATCAAACCCAGTCATTTCAAACCACCGTCGTTGACGCCTAATATCTCGGGCTCCAAAACCAGTTCAACACCAAATTTTTTGAGTACCGATTGCTGAATCTCCGCAGCCAAGCCCAATACAGCAACAGACGAAGTCGCCGTGCGGTTTACCAACACTAGACTATGGGCCTCTGAGACCGCGACACCATCGCGCGCTTTACCTCGCCAGCCCAAGTCTTCGATCATCCACCCTGCCGACAACTTAACGAGCGCCGAATCGGTTTCGTATTGAGGCAGTTGGGGGAATTGCAGGTGTAGTTTCTTTGCCACATTTTTCGCCACCAAGGGGTTTTTGAAAAAGCTGCCTACGTTGGCCGTCTTTGCCGGATTCGGCAACCGATCACTGCGAACCTTAATGACGGCGTTAAAAACATCTTGATGACTAGGGTCTGTAGCCGTTAGCGCTGCTGTCAATGTCGGGTACGAAGCCTCAACTGGAGCGTTGCGATTCAACTGGAAATCGACCGCGGTGATAATCAGTGACCGTCCCTGCTTGTCCTTGAAGACACTCCAACGATAACTGAATTGGCATTCCTGAGCCGTCAGATACACAACCTCACTCGTGTGAGCGTCTATGGCCTCAACACCAACAATCCAATCCGCCACCTCAACACCGTAAGCCCCAATATTTTGCACCGGGGCAGCGCCTACTGAGCCCGGAATCAGCGCAAGGTTTTCAAGGCCATAACAGCCCTGTTCTGTGCACCAAGCCACAAATTCATGCCAGTTTTCACCGGCTGCCACACGAAGTCGAACCTGGCCCCCGTCGTCCCGCTGCAGCAAGATCCCTTTAATCGCCACCTTCAACACCAGCCCGGGTAGATGCGCTTGGAGCACGACATTACTGCCTTCACCCAAAGGTAACACCGGTAAATTGCGAGCCCTCGCCCATTGCAGCAAATTTTGCAAATCCGCCAAGGATTCGACGCGCGCAAACCATTGCGCCGTGGAGGTTAGGCGCAGGGTATTAAAACAGCTCAGGGAGAACGAAGCTTCAGCGACCATGAGTCAGCCCACCAATAGGCTTCGAGCACGTTCTAGATCTTCAAGTGTATCGACACCAGCGGGGACTGACTCAGCAGCATCGGAGATCCTAATAGTATGCCCCCTGTCCAATGCACGAAGCTGCTCTAACGACTCTAAAGTTTCCGTTACTGACGGCGGCCATTGGGTAAACGCCTGCAAAAACCCGCAGCGATAAGCATACAAACCGATATGGCGCCGTGCTGCCGCCAGCCGTATTTGACACAACTCATCGCTGGTATCTCGCTGAAACGGAATTGCGGCTCGGGAAAAGTACAGGGCGTTGCCCAATGCAGACACGACAACCTTCACCACTGAAGGGTCATCTAGCTGTTCAGGGCTAGACAGGGGCTCTGATAAAGTCGCCATACTGGCCTCAGGGTGCTCGATCAGTTCTTCGGCCACTTGCTGAATGTTTGCAATGGGCATGAGGGGTTCATCGCCCTGCACGTTAACAACAACACTGCCTTCAGCCCAATCCCGCTGCTGTGCCACCTCGGCAAGTCTGTCAGTGCCCGAAGCATGTTTGGCATCTGTCATAGCCACATCGGCGCCTGCCGCTGTCATGACATCGGCGATCCGAACATCATCCGTTGCAATAACAACTGATTGGGCACCTGCGGCACAGGCCTGACGCCAAACCCACCAGAGCATGGGTCGCCCGCCAATATCCAATAAAGGTTTACCGGGCAATCGGGTAGAGGCAAAACGTGCTGGAATTACGATGTTGAACAGAGGTTAACCTCCTCTTGGTTAAACTGAGTGTCGAGACGCCGCAACAATGCGTCAGGCATTGTTGCTGAAATCACCAAAACCCAAATACGGTCCTCCTGAACTCCCATGAGTTTAACCGCATCTTTTTCGGTCACAACAATAACATCCGCTGTAATTT
>QXYP01000205.1 GCA_009886815.1 Halieaceae bacterium | reverse complement strand
GCGTAATGACCGGCGTGCTGATCGCCAGCGGCTCACCACGGCGGTCTGTCACCATGCCTCGATACGCTGGAATTTCGGCAGATCGCACAGCACGCATTGCGCCCTGCTCGCGCAGAAACGCCGCGCCACGCTCCTGGTCAACAACCTGAATCAACACCAGCCGCCCCACCACCGAAGCCGCCAAAATCAGCAACAGGCCAACAACAGTAACGAGCCGCCAGGGCATCCCGGGGGCCGCTGCAACCCCATTCTTAGCCACTAATACACCCCCTCAACGAGGGTGCGATACGCCGCGAGATCGGGGGTACGCATGACTAGCTCATCGCGAGCCATCTTGGCGATACGGTGTGGGCTCGCCAACGTGCTTCGCTCCAGCATGAGGCGACTATAATCCTCCTGCAGATACCAATGTGTGCCCTCGATTCGCTGTAAATCAGCGTAATAAGCTCGAGTAGCGTGAGTGCTGCGAATAATCGCAAGGCAAGACGCTACGACCGCTATGATCAGCAGGGGTGTAAGCCATCGCAGAGGCATCACGCGATTCGCTCCGCTACACGCATTATTGCCGAGCGAGCACGTGGATTTGTCGCCAACTCCTCCTCACCAGCACGCTGCGGCTTGCCCACCCGACGCAACCGCTCGCCGCGCTCATCGTCCCTAATAGGCACCCCTCGGGGCAGCTCTTTTCCTCGAGCTTCACGTCGCATAAAAGTTTTAACGCGCCGGTCCTCAAGGGAATGAAAGCTGATCACCACCAGTCGCCCGCCCACCGCCAAGAGATCAATCACCTTGCCCAACAGCACATCGAGGTCGGCCAGCTCACGATTCACATGAATGCGCAATGCCTGAAAAGTTCGAGTGGCAGGATGCTTGTGCTTTTCCCAAGCGGGATTCGCAGCAGCCACCACTGCAGCAAGATCCTCGGTTCGCGCAAAGGGCTCCACAACTCTTCGCTTCACCAATGCGGCAACAATTCGCCGGGCAAATTTCTCCTCGCCAAAATCCCAGAGCACCCGTCGCAGCGCCTCTTCAGAAGCCGAGTTAATAAATTCAGCGGCGGTTTCTCCTTGAGAATTATCCATCCTCATATCCAAGGGACCCTGCTGCTGAAAGCTGAACCCTCGACTACCGTCATCCAGCTGCGGGCTAGATACACCCAAATCTAAAAGCACCCCAGCCAAACCAGAGCCCGCTCTCTCGAGATTGCCAAAGCTGTCGTGCAAGAAACTAAACGCGGGGTTTTCGCTGGCCAGCAAGTTCGCACTCTTCATAGCCTCGGGATCTTTATCAAAAGCCACCAAGCGCTGCCCCCCAGAAAGCGCGCTGAGGATTGCAGCGGAATGCCCCCCTCGGCCGAAGGTACCGTCGACATAGACCTCACCACCCAATCCACTTTCACCTGCCATCAGGGCCCCCACTGCCTCCTCAAGCAAAACAGCTCGATGTCTACCGCCCATCAGAGCTTTAACGACAACAATTCGGCGGGAAGCTCTTCAGCCGCCTCCACGGACAAGGCAGCATCGCGCTCAGCAAGCCAACGATCCTCAGACCAAAGCTCTAATTTGTTGCCCTGGCCGACCAACACAATCTTTTTTTCCAGATGCGCATAATCTCTCAAGGACTGGGGCAGCAATGCGCGCCCATTACCATCGAGCTCAATATCTGCCGCATAACCAAGCATAAGTCGCTGGAAACGCTTTACTGCCGGATTTAAGGCTGGAAGTGACTGAATTTCTGCCTCTATTCGCTCCCACTCGGGCAGCGGGTAAAGGGTCAGGCATTGGCTCTGAGTATCAATAGTGATAACCACTCTTCCAGCACATTGATCCAACAGACTTTCGCGCTGGCGCGCAGGCACGGCCAAGCGCCCCTTGGTATCCATATTAATGTGCTGTACGCCACGAAACATTCAGCCTAGCCCACTCTCAACCTACATTTCCCACTTAAGGACAGCGAAATCCACTTTGCCCCACTTTTACCCACTATAAGTGCGAGACAAGCAAAGGTCAATGTTATTGGCCGCAAATTTCCTTTCTATTTCAGTCGCTTAGAGAAACTTTTCTGGCTGACAGACGCCCCATGACGAGGCATTTTTAGGAAGCCGAAAAACACGCCCAAACAGCAGATTAGGCGCAATTAAGGGATATAACTTTAATACAAAACGATAAAAGTTATATAAATTATTTTTTTATACCTAAAAATAATACCTATGGGAGGGTGCACCCCCACTGCGTGGGGGGCATAAATTGAGCTGATCGATAAGCCGGGTTCTGTCGTGGACGATCATTCATCTGCGACGAACGTCACCGTCCGCCTGTAGCGACCTACCCGGATCCGCCGGAGGTCACGGCTAGTGGATCCCTATTTGGTCTTGCTCCGAGTGGGGTTTACCATCGCCACGCCTGTTACCAGCCGCGCGGTGCGCTCTTACCGCACCTTTTCACCCTTACCTGACAATGCCAGGCGGTTTCCTTTCTGCTGCACTTTCCGTGGGCTCACACCCCCCAGGCGTTACCTGGCACTCTGACCTCTGGAGCCCGGACTTTCCTCCATCACCTATGGCGACAGCGATCGTCTAATCAGCTCAACGCTAATCTAAGGCTCCACTCGCCAGCACTCAAGCTAGAAAAGTCACTTTTTTTCACGGTTTATTAGCTGTTCATACAAAACCCGAGCTTTAATACCCGTCAGATCCGAGACTATCGACGCTGCTTTGCGGGGCGGCAGCTCCTCCCCGAGACGAAAGAGAAGTTTGCGGTCTCTCTCAAGCAGCTCTGTGTCCTGCTGATCCTGTGCAGGACCAATCAACAAAACTTGTTCGCCACGCTGCTGATTCGCATCGGCATCTACCCAGGCCAGTAATGCCGACAACGATGCGCGCTTGAGCGTTTCAAAAGTCTTGCTGAGCTCCCTTGCAAGCACCGCTTCACGCTCAGGACCCATGATCTCCAAAGCATCAGCAAGCGTCGCTCTTATTCGATGTGGTGCCTCATAAAAAATCAAAGTCCCCGTCTGGTGCCGCAGTGACTCCAGTCGCTTTCGCCTTGGGTGCGACTTTGCCGGCAAAAAGCCCTCAAAGAAAAATCGGTCCGTAGGCAAGCCCGCGCCACTGAGCGCCGTGATTGCCGCACAGGGCCCGGGCAGCGGAATAACAGGAATATCTTTGCTCTGGGCGGCGCGCACTAACCGAAACCCCGGGTCGGACACCAAGGGGGTGCCCGCATCACTAATCAGCGCGACGGCTTCTCCATTTACCATGCGCAGCAACAACTGTTCGGTCACCTGCTCAGACACATGATCATGATAGGCGCACAGTGGCGTTTCTATCTCATAGTGAGCCAATAGCTTGCGGCTATGGCGCGTATCCTCCGCAGCGATCAGCGCAACGTGCTGCAACGTCTCAAGTGCACGCTGGGTGATATCGGCCAAATTACCAATTGGCGTCGGTACAATGTACAAACCACGTTCCAATGAGGCTACTCCGTTCTATACTCAGCGCCATGATCTCAAAACTAACTACTGCTCGTCTGCCTATCCGCACTATTTTCTTGCTCCTGTTAGCAGGGTGCTGCATTACTGGCTGCCAAACAATAGACCCTTCAGATGGGGCTTTGCCCAAAATATCCATGGAAGCCCCTGGACAGCAAGACATTCCAGAACCTTTACCGGCCTCACCGGATCAACAGTTGGATCTCGCGGCAATCAATGCCGTTCGCAATAGAATACTCACCGAAGGTGTTGTAGCCGGGCGCATCTTGAGGGACGCCTTTCTCATTAAGGGTATTGACGCGACAAGCGCCGGCATCATCGATGCCGATATCGCCTGGTTCAGTGGTGACGTTGAATTAGCCCAACGCCTTATAAAGGGCGCAGACACTTCAACCATTGACGGACAGCTTTTTGTACTGGCCACCGTTGAGGAACGAGCCCGCATTCAAGGGCGATGGCTAGATGCCGCCCGATTTGCGCATTATCAAATTAAACTTGGGCTAACGTCAGCCCAACTAAGCAATACCAATACCCGCTCAACACAGTCTGTGACAGCAGCCGGTGATAACTTGTGGACCCTGCTAATGCATCTTGATGATGGGCAGTTGGGTCGTGCAGCCGCCACGGCCGATGACCCAGGCTGGCGCGGATGGCTGACATTAGTGCAAGCCTATAGATCGGGTCGCAACGCTACGTATAACTGGCTTGCCACACACCCAGGCCACACCGCCACAAAGCCCCTGCCCGCAGCCCTAGACACGTGGCTCGATGCACAGCCACCGGAAAGTATTGGCGTGCTGTTGCCACTGTCAGGGCGCCTCCAATCTGCCGGAAATGCGGTACTTGAAGGTATAACCGAGGGCCTGTATCGAAAATTCCCAGACCCCAAACAGCGCCCCAGACTTTTCACCGTTGATACCGAGCTGCGGCCCAGCGCGGTGCTGGCGTATCGTGACGCAATCAATGAGGGGGCAGACCTCGTCATTGGCCCGCTGATTAAATCGGAAGCCCAAACTCTAGAGAGCCTAAAAGAGCGCCCCACGCCCGTTATCGCGCTGAATCGGCCCGAGGTCTATGCCAGTACGGGTGTGGCGAACTGGAGCGCTATGAGCCTGGCCCCAGAAGATGAAGCCCGCCAAATAGCACAGCTTGCATTTGGTAGAGGCCAGCGAAAAGCGTTAGTTATTCGCCCCGACAGTGAATGGGGTCGGCGTATGGAGGTGGCTTTAAATGAGGTGTGGAGAGGCATTGGTGGCGTAACCGCTAGCACCCTGACCCTAGAAGACACGACGGCCATCTCCGAACAAATTGGCAGCAGTGCAGGATCAGTGGCATCGGAACGCAGAATACAAATGCTGGAGGCTGCCTTTGAAGCTCCAGTCGCGTCACGACCACGACGACGTCAAGACTTTGATGTGATTTTTTTGCTGGCGTCCGACCCCGCGCAAGCCCGCCGCCTGCGCCCTCTGCTGATATATCACTACAGTGGCGATGTGCCAGTTTATAGCTCGTCGGCTGTCTACAGCGGACATGACCACGGGCAGAATCAAGACTTAAACGACCTCATTTTGGTAGAGACTCCAGCTGTGCTGCAGGCACTAAACGTAGATCGCTATACACGACTGCAGGCTCTGGGGTTTGACGCCATCGACATGATCGACCACTGGCAGCAAGCAGAAGCCACAGAGGCCATCTTGTTTCAGGGCAGAACAGGACTCCTTAAGCGGCTGTCTAATGGCGAAATTGAAAGAGAGCTTAAATCAGTGTCTTTCGATGTCGGCAAACTTAAAGCTCTCCCGATACGCTGATAGTGCCAACCGCAATGAACAGTGATCAACGTGAATACCCAGACAGGCAAAGACGCAGAGAATTGCGCCGAGGACTTCTTGATAACCCAAGGGCTGCAAACTCTGGCGCGCAATGTGGGTTGCCGTTACGGCGAGATCGATCTTGTTATGGAGCAGGGCGCAACGGTGGTCTTTGTCGAAGTACGCCTGCGAACTCACATGAGCATTCAATCGGGCGCCGGCTCAGTCGATTACCGCAAACAGCAGCGTCTTATCAGGGCTGCAACGCACCTAATACAGCGCACGCCAGCCTTGCAGGAACGACCGATAAGATTCGATGTTATCGCTTACAATACGCGGCACAGACATCGCGTGCCGTATTGGATTCAACAAGCCTTCGATGCGTCAATATAAACGGGTAACGCTCTGACCATGATTCCCTACGATGACATCTCAACCTTCTTCCGCGGCTATATAGAGCAGCTGAGTCTGTCAGTCGATGATATTGCAGACGTCACTGGGGCCGCAGCCAGCCTAGCCACACAAACGATTATTAATGAAAAAAAACTTATGGTGTGCGGTGTCGGCCCCGACGCAGCGAGTGCAGGGCTACTGACCGAACTTTTACAACAAGGCCTCTATCGGGAACGACCAGCGATACCTGCGATAGAGTTGACAAGTCGCCATATCACCAGCCTTGACCCCGGTGTTGGTTGGTTAACTCAGCAGCTGACCGCACTCGGACAACCCGGCGATCTGGTCATTCTTTTCGCCACATCGCTTAACCAAGTAGACCTCGAATTTCTTTCCTCATCTATCGCTAAACGTAACTTGTCATCGATCTGGGTGGGCGCACAAGGGACGGGGCCCAGCCTGGCGTTCCCTGGGGCAGATCGCGCAACTGCGTTGGCACTATCCCAATGCTGCTCTATCTGCCTCGCTAAACTGATCGACATTTCCTTGTTTGGAACACTGGAGGACAATACATGAAACGTGTATCCCATCGACTTTTCATCATCTTATCCCTTGCCTGTCTAGCGGGTTGCGGCTCAGTGCTGGCAACTTTTGAGAGTAATAGTATTGAAGAGGAACCCGGTGAACGCAGCCTCGCAGAGCAGGTTTTAGACGAAAGCATAGAAACAAAGGCCGTCGTTAATATAAGAGCTGCTAACGACGCTTTCGACGACTTGGGGTTTCTTGTGGTGTCTTACAACGGCTATGTACTGATTGCCGGCGAGGTGCCTACCCAAGACCTTAAAGATCAAGCTTCGAATGTGGTTCGTGATATAGAAGGTGTTAGACGAATCTACAACGAGCTAGTGATAGGGCCAAAATCTACCAGTGGCACCGAGGCTAACGACGTTTGGCTAACTACAAAGGTTAAGACCGCCTTACTGACCGATTCAGAAGTACCCTCATTACGCGTAAAAGTTGTCACGGAGAACGGCGTCGTTTATCTGATGGGGTTGCTAGCCACCGAGGAGGCCAATCGAACCGCGGCCGCAGCCGCAGACGTTGATGGCGTAAAACGGGTTGTGCGCCTGTTTGAACTTATCTAACAGGCCCATGAATTGCCAAAATACCCACGTAACCACGCCTCGTTGGCATTGGTTTATTTAACAATTTTAAGCGCGGGGCGACTACCACGGTCATTAGGCGAGGGCTCACCAATATAAGGTGGTTCAGGATCTGGATCGGGCTCCATAGGGCCATCGAACACCATACCCTGCCCATTCTCCCGGGCGTAAATGCCAAGTATTGAGGCCACAGGTACTTCGACATCTTGTGGTTGCCCACCAAACCTGCCATTGAAGGCCACGGTGTCGTTGCCCATCTGTAAAGATACGACGGCGGACGGCGCGATATTCAGAACAATTTGTCCATCGCTAACGTAGCTTTCAGGCACAAAGACCCCGGCGTAGGTGGCATCTATTAAAAGATGCGGGGTGCATTCGTTGTCTACGATCCATTCGTAAATCGCGCGAATAATGTAGGGCCGACTAGAGTTCACGACGGTGCTGCTCGATTAGAGGCGCATTTCTCGCTCATGGACCGTTAGGCTTTCCTGGAAAGACTCTCTCCGGAACAAGCTGTCCATATACGCTAGTAGAGGTTTTGACTGCTTGCCTGGGCGAATATCGACGCCCAGAGACGGTAAACGCCACAAAATAGGGGCAATACAGCAATCGACCAGCGTAAACTCTTCGCTCATGAAATAGGGCTTCTCGGCAAAAATTGGCGCAATTGCCATCAGGCCGTCTCGCAATTCCTTGGCGGATTTTGTGACCACATTGTCAGACCGTGAATTCTGTATCGCATCTACCAAACTGCACCAGTCCCGCTCAATCCGATACATCAGTAAGCGACTCTCAGCCCTGGCAACCGGGTATACGGGCAGAAGTGGGGGGTGTGGAAAACGCTCATCGAGGTATTCCATCATGACCTTCGACTCGTACAGCACTAAATCACGGTCGACTAGCGTGGGCATCGTATTGTAGGGGTTAACATCTGCCAATTCGGCAGGCGCAATGCCCGAATCCGACTCGATGAGGTCGACTGTGACACCTTTCTCTGCGAGCACAATGCGCACGCGATGGCTGTAGTGGTTAGTACTATCCGAAAACAGCGTCATTGAAGAGCGCTTGGACACTACCGCAGAGGCGTCGTCAGACAGTTTCATTCATAAACTCCGGGTTGTAAGTGACAGTCGCGGCAGAACCACTAGGTGGCCGCCGCTTCTCGTCGGGTGGGACGTTAGTGGACGTCCTTCCAATATTCGCGACTCAAAAGCCATGCGAATACAAAGAAAATAGCAAGGAATAACAAAACTTTGATGCCCATTTGCTGTCGCTGCAGCTTGATGGGCTCGGCTGTGTACGCCAAAAAATTAACTAAGTCGTAAATCGCCGAGTCGTACTCATCCCCACTCATGATTCCAGCAGCCGCAATTTCCAGTCGACCGCATGGCTCCGCCATCATAGCATCTCCGGTCAATGGGTCCATCTGACCGTTTGCCAGATCTGGGCCTGCAGCACATTCAGGCATTCCCTGAAGCTCCATCAAGACGTGGGGCATGCCAACTTTGGGGTAGACCTTGTTATTTACGCCGTATGGCCGAGAGTCATCCTTATAAAACGTGCGCAGATAGGTGTACAGCCACTCAGGCTGCCGTGCTCGCGACACGAGGGTCAAGTCTGGGGGTGTCGCGCCGAACCACTTTTTGGCATTGCTTTTATCCATGGAATTATCCATGAGCGCACCAATTTTGGTTTCGGGATCGAACATCAGATTGGCCTTGTACAAATCCTCAGGGATACCCAAATCTCTCGCTACGCGATTGTGGCGAGAGTATTGCAAAGAGTGACACCCCATGCAGTAGTTCGTGTAGAGCGCTGCTCCACGCTGAAGTGACGGCTTATCCGCCGCATCGGTTGTGATCGGATCGCAGGGAATCGTACCGCAGTCGAAACCAGACTCTGCGCCCACAACCTTCAGAGGGATAACCGTGAGAGCCCCCATGACAGCAAGAATACCCAAGCTCTTTATGACGCCCACACCACCGTCCATTGTTACCCTGTCGGGCACAGGCTTCACCTTGTCAAGCTTCGACCAGATGGGCATGGCCAAGAAGAAAGCAAAGTAAAAAATGGTGCATATCTGGGCCAAGAATGTACGCTCAGGCGTGGGGGCTTTCACGCCCAATACACCGAGAATCAAAAAGCACACAACAAACAGCAACAGCATTACGCGGTTAATCATGCCCCGGTAACGCCATGATTTCACGTCGCAGCGATCCAACCACGGTAAAGCAAAGGGAATGGCGACCGAGGCTGCAAAGAATACGAAACCCCAAAACTTATCGGGCACCGCTCTCAAAACCGAATAAAACGGCGTGAAATACCACACGGGCGCTATATGTTCCGGGGTCTTTAGCCCGTTGGCCTGTTCAAAATTGGCGAACTCCAAGAAGTATCCGCTCATCTCAGGCGCAAAAAATATAATGGCGCAGAAGAAGAAAAGGAATACCGCAATACCCTGAATATCATGCACTGAGTAGTAAGGGTGAAAACGAATCCCGTCTAAGGGGACGCCATTTGCGTCTTTGTTTTTCTTAATTTCCACACCGTCAGGGTTATTTGAGCCCACTTCATGCAGCGCGAGAATGTGCAGCACCACCAAGGCCAGCAATACAATGGGCAAGGCGACGACATGCAGCGCAAAGAAACGGTTGAGCGTAATACCTGACAGTAGGTAATCGCCTCGAATCCACGTCACAATATCCTCGCCCACGACGGGAATAGCGCCAAACAGGGAAATAATCACCTGCGCGCCCCAATACGACATCTGACCCCAAGGCAGTACGTAGCCCACAAAAGCCTCAGCCATAAGCACAATGAAAATCATCATGCCAAAGACCCACAACAGCTCTCGGGGCTTTTTGTAGGAGCCGTACATCATGGCTCGAAACATATGCAGGTACACCACAATGAAAAATGCCGAGGCGCCCGTCGAATGCATGTAACGGAGCAGCCAGCCGTAGTCGACATCCCGCATGATGTACTCAACCGACGCAAACGCCTCTTCCGCAGAGGGCGTGTAATTCATTGTCAGCCAGATGCCGGTTAGCAGCTGGTTGACCAGTACTAGGAGAGAAAATACCCCGAAGAAATACCAAAGGTTGAAGTTTTTGGGTGCATAGTACTCACCCATGTGGGTGTTCCACGCCCTCGTAATTGGCAGGCGTGTATCAATCCATCCAACAAAAGAATTCAATGCTTTTTCCATTAGGCCGCCTCCGCATCCACACCGATTACAAGTACGTTGTCACCTTCGAAACTGTAAGGCGGGACAACCAAGTTGGCAGAAGCAGGCACACCCTGAAAAACGCGCCCTGCCAAATCAAACTTTGAACCATGACAAGGACAGAAAAACCCGCCCAACCACTCGTCTCCACCCAGGTCGGCCGCACCGACCTCTGGTCTAAATTTGGGCGCGCATCCCAAGTGGGTGCATAAGCCCACCGCAACAAACAGCTCGGGCCTTATCGAACGGCCTTCGGCTTCAACATAGCCGGGCTGGTCAGAGCCCTCTGAGCCGGGATCCTTAAGGATGCCGTCTAGCTTTGGTAAATCCTCAAGCTGATTGCCCGTACGATGCACAACGTAAACGGGCTTTCCGCGCCATTCTACGACGACCATCTGCCCGGGTTCGAGTGCGCCAATGTCGGCCTTTACCGGAGCCCCGGCGGCCTTGGCCTTCTCCGAGGGATTCCACGACCCCATAAATGGTGTCGCTACGCCAACCACACCCGCAACACCCACTGCGGACGTTGCAGCGGTCAGAAACCGCCGTCGGGTTTGACTTTTTGCATCCGGCTGCGCCGAATCGTTTTGGCTAGATTGCATTTCGCTCATGGGAATCCTCTCCGACATTGAGGCAGCTTTCCTGACCCTACGACCTAGGAAAGCACGGAATTTGTTGCGCGAGAATGTTAGTGCTCTACTACGTATGCGGCAAGCGACAACGTCGCATTACACCATTCCAATCGTTTTTACGTAGACAAATAAGCGACAGATTTACGCCGAACCCATGTCCGGCCAACCTTGTCGCTAAAATCTCAATGAATTTTAGCGCTTGGAGAACTGAGGACGACGACGAGCCTTCCGTAAACCCACCTTTTTTCGCTCGACTTCTCGGGCATCTCGGGTCACAAAGCCCTCGGCACGAAGCGCTCCACGCAGTGACTCATCATAATCCATCAGAGCCCGCGTTAAGCCGTGCCGAATAGCGCCAGCTTGACCAAAACTGCCACCGCCGCTGACGGTAACGTAGGCGTCAAAGCGATCATTCAACTGTGTCAGCTCCAAGGGTTGGCGCACGATCATTCGCGCTACCTCACGCCCAAAATACTCATCAATAGTACGGCCATTGATTTGGATATTGCCGGTACCGGTGCGAAGGAACACGCGAGCGGTTGAGGTTTTGCGTCGGCCTGTGCCGTAATACTGTGCCGTAGACATATTGATTTCCTCTAAAGCGCCAGGGCTTGTGGTTGCTGAGCGACGTGCGGATGCTCAGAGCCCGAGTAGACTTTGAGTTTTCGGAACATTGCGCGCCCCAGGGGATTTTTGGGCAACATGCCCTTCACAGCCCGCTGCAGTACGCGCTCGGGAGCGCGATCAATGAGCTTTTCAAAGCTGTAAGACTTAATACCACCCGGGTAACCTGAGTGGTGGTGATACATTTTATCGGTCTGCTTCTTACCCGTTACTCTGATTTTTTCACAGTTCACGACCACAATGTAGTCGCCCATGTCCATATGGGGGGTAAACTCGGGCTTATGCTTCCCGCGCAAACGGTGTGCAATTTCTGTGGCAAGACGTCCAAGCGTCTTATCTTCTGCGTCGACAACAAACCAATCGTGTTGTACATCGCCAGCTTTAGCGCTGTATGTTTTCATTTGTGACGCCTCAAGGGGCAAATTCAAGGGAGCGCGGATGGTACTGGATGGCGGCCACGCTTTCAAGCGATTTAAGTGAGCCCCAGAGCAACGCCCACACCTAATAATTTTCCAGCGAAGCGGCCCGCAGCCCTTACGGCCTGTGTTCCCTCGCGAGATACTCCCTAGATTGCATTTCCTGCAGCCGAGATAAGGTTCTGCGAAACTCAAAATTCAGCAGATTTCCTTGATATAGCGCCTCAGGAGCGGCCTCTGCAGTGACGATTAACTTAACACCGCGGTCATAAAATTCATCCACCATATTCACAAAACGCCTCGCAACATCCTCCTGATGACTCGGCATCACTATAATTCCGGGCACCAAAACGGTGTGAAAGATGCGGGCTAGCTCTATAAAATCACTAGAGCTTCGAGGCTGCTGACATAGCTCTTGAAAGCTAATCATCGCCATACCCTCGACCATGGCCTGAGTTTTGATGGTGCGATTGTTAATTTCAATGGTTGCCGAAGTCGGGGCCATACCCACCGATAGGGCCTGAAAATCGCCTGTTAGCGCCGTTTCAGACGCTGTATTGAGCGGGGTATGCCACAGCTCTACTTGTTCGAGGGTGCGCAGCCGATAGTCGACGCCCGAGTCCACGTTAACCACATCGGTAAACGTCTCGATCAGTTTAATCGCGGGCAAAAATCGCGCCCTCTGCAAACCGTCTTTGTAGAGGTCTCGTGGTTCAATATTCGATGTGGCCACCAGTGTCACACCCCGCCGAAAGAGCGCCGTCATAAGCCCAGCCAAAATCATAGCATCGGCTATGTCACTGACAAAAAACTCGTCAAAACAAATAACTCGAGCCTCCGCTGCAATACCAGCCGCCACTTGCTCCAAGGGATTTTTCTCTCCAGCAAGGGCGGTCAACTCCTGATGAACACGCTGCATAAACCGATGGAAGTGAACCCTGAGCTTGGCTTCGAAGGGCAAACTCTCATAAAAGACATCAACCAAATAAGTCTTTCCCCGCCCAACACCACCCCAGAAATACAATCCCTGCTCTGGTGTACTTTTTTCACTAAAGGCTCGACGTAACCTGGCAGTCACGCTGCGCTGCTTGAGCTCCCGCTCAACCAAACGGTCGTAAAGGTCTTGCAGCTTGTTAACGGCCTCAGCCTGGGCCTCATCTTGCTGAAATCCTGGCTTAGCAAGGTCTTCCTCGTAGCGCTGCTTCGGTGAAAATTGCTGCATAATACTGTGGGAGCTCCAAGAAATTATGTGTCGTGACGGAAGCGTTGTACACTATGAGCTTGTGTTTACGTATCGACTGGCGAACTGGAGTTGTTTATGCCATCCGCAGCAATACTTATAGCGACAGCACTATTAGGGATCGGTGTCGGCCTAGGCTGCGGCTGGCTGCTGGGCATACGCAAAAAGAGTAAACGCGACGTCATTATAGACTTAGAATCGCGGTTGGAGCGCGCGCAGGAGAGCCGTGCTGATTATGAGGCAGACGTTGCAGAGCATTTTGCCAAGACCGCACGACTGCTCGGTCGAATGACCGAAGACTACCGTGAGGTTTACACCCATCTGGCAGCGGGCGCCGAAAATCTATGCGATGGCGATATCGATATTCCCAACGCAAAAACTCTCCTCGATACCGTCTCCAGCAGTCAAGACATTCCCGGTAACCTAGTCGATGTGATCCCACCCCTCGATTACGCTCCCAGAAAAAGCCCTGATGAAAAAGGCCAGCTGTCAGAGACTTTCGGACTCGATAAGCCTGCCAGCGAAGATATTGACCGCCTCATGGAACCTGATCGACTCGATCGCTCTGCCTAGTCTCAAGCTGGATTGTCATCATCGACAAAATGGTGCGCCACACCGAGCTCCCGGCTTAACCATGCACCGACGCTCTGCACGCCAAAACGCTCAGTAGCGTGATGACCTGCAGCAATGAAGCCAATATCTCGCTCCCTAGCAATATGAATAGTCTGCTCTGAAACCTCACCCGTCACAAAAAGATCAGCGCCCGCATCGGCGGCTTTATCAATGTAACCCTGACCTCCTCCGGTGCACCAAGCGATGCGCCTAATGGCGCGATCACCCTCAGACAGAACCTGTCGGCCGAGCTCCTTTGACAGGCTGTCAGCGACCTGAACCTGCGACAACACCTCAGGTAATTCACCCACAAACACCGGCAACGTCGGTTCCTCCGGTATTAATGGCCCAAATTGAGGTACGCCCAGCGCCCTTCCCAACCCCGCGTTATTACCCAGCTCCCTATGGCAGTCCAAGGGAAGGTGGTAGGCGAACAAATTTATATCCGCTTGCATAAGGGTCTGCACCCGGCGCCCTTTCATTCCCACCAAGCAAGGGTCTTCCGACCGCCAGAAGTACCCATGGTGCACGAGTACTGCATCTGCCTTCAGGGCGATCGCTGCATTTAACAGTGCCTGACTAGCCGTTACGCCAGAGACCACAATATCAATGTGCTCGCGACCTTCCACCTGAAGTCCATTGGGTGCAAAATCTTGAAATCGCTGGGGTTCAAGCAATACGTTGAGCGCTGCCTGCATTTTTTGCCGCGACGTTCCCATGAAAACTCCCCTGAAATCATTCGTGAGTAAACAAGATTAACCGGCCCAGTCTGTTTTACAATCACCGCGACCGGAGGAATTAATCAGTGAGAGAGTTTTTTTCAAGCCTTTTTTGGCCGACGCTTACAGGAATACTAGCGGCAGCCATCATTTTAGACCAATGGGTTTTACCCGAGCCCCTGGGCAGAGAGCGCGGCCAGGTTAAGACCAGCTACAGTGACGCCGTCGCATTGGCGACACCCTCAGTCGTTAATATTTACACCGCCAAACTGGTGGATTCAGGCCGCAGTCAATCCTTAAATGATCCTTTACTACGCCGCTTTCTGGGAAATTCAGGGCGACGCCAGCGCGTCGAACGCTCACTAGGTTCCGGGGTTATCCTCACCCCCGAAGGGCATATCATTACCAATAACCATGTTATCGCCGATGCCGATGCCATTCAGGTGCTCCTCCACGATGGTCGATCAGCCAAAGCAACTGCTATCGGGTCTGATCCCGCTACCGACCTCGCCGTACTCCAGATCCAGCTACCAGGCTTGACACCCATCACTCTCGCAAACTCTGATAAAGCCAAGGTGGGTGATGTCGTGCTTGCCATTGGCAATCCCTATGGTTTTGGTCACTCCGTCAGTCAGGGGATTATTTCTGGTTTGAGTCGATACGGGCTTCAAGCCTCTGACTACGAGGACTACATTCAGACCGACGCAAGCGTTCTATTGGGCAGCTCTGGTGGCGCCTTGATTGACGCTTCTGGAAAACTGTTGGGTATCAACACCCTGATCTATACCGCTAACGGCGAGGGCGCTGACGATGCTGCCATCGGCATCAATCTAGCGACCCCGGTTAATTTAGCCCACTTCGTCATGAAAGACTTGGTCAACTACGGCACGGTGGTGCGAGGTTGGCTGGGCGTAAGTGTAGAGCTACTTCAAACCCCTGAAACGATTGCCCAGCAGCAGCAAGTGCTGGTGGTTTCAGGACTTGCGGAAGACGGTCCCGCAGCCCGCGCTGGACTGCGATTAGGCGATGTAATCAGTGCTATTAATGGCAACACAGTGAATGACGGACGAATCACCATGCATCAAATCGCTCGTTTCAGGCCCGGAGAAATTGTTGACATTGAGGTGGCGCGAGGCCGCCAGCAAGAGCCGGTTCAGCTCCAGGCGGTGGTGGGTACCAGGCCCGAAGGTTAAAGGTCGGGGCGTGTAAGCCTTACTTCAGCGCTACGCGCATGGGCTTCTAGCGACTCGCCTCGAGCCAGTACCGAAGCGACCCCCGACAGGGCTTTGGCCCCTTCCGTGGAACAATGAATAATAGAGCTCCGTTTTTGAAAGTCATAGACCCCTAAAGGCGAAGAGAATCGCGCAGTGCTCGACGTAGGCAGTACGTGGTTAGGGCCGGCACAATAATCACCTAGCGACTCGCAGCTCATGACACCCACAAAAATAGCGCCTGCAACGGTCAGCTCCGGGACCCGGGCTTCTGCATTTTGGAAGGCCAGTTGTAAATGCTCGGGGGCCAACTTGTTGCTCAGTGCTATGCCATCATCAAGATCGTGCACTTTGATGAGTGCCCCTCGATTGGCCAAAGCCGCGCGAATAATACTCTCCCTCGCCATCGTGCTCAGCAGCTCTTCTATGGCAATCTCGACAGCATCGAGATAAGCCTCGTCGGGGCAAATTAAAATCGCTTGCGCCTGCTCGTCATGTTCAGCTTGTGAGAACAGGTCCAACGCCATCCATGATGCGGGGGCACTCCCATCGGCAATAATCAGAACCTCTGATGGGCCCGCCACCATATCTATGCCAACGACACCAAAAACCTGCCGTTTGGCTTCCGCCACGTAGCGATTACCGGGTCCCACAATTTTGTCGACCCCCGGCACTGTCTCGGTCCCATAGGCCAAGGCTGCAATAGCTTGAGCACCACCAACGGTGATAATGCGATCGACACCCGCCAGAGCAGCTGCAGCCAGTACCAGTGGATTAATCACTCCACCGGGCGCAGGGACCACCATAATAATTTCCGGAACGCCTGCCACCTTGGCGGGAATAGCATTCATTAAAACCGATGACGGATAACTGGCTTTACCCCCGGGCACATAGATTCCAACCCGCGCCATCGGGGTAACTTGTTGTCCTAAATGATTGCCCAGGGCATCTTCAAAGGACCAGCTATGGCTGACTTGATGCTGATGGTAATCACGAATTCTGTCTGCCGCAGTCTCTAGTGCCTCGCGAATATCAGGGTCAAGAGCATCGAGCGCCGCCTGCATTTCCGGCGGTTCAATCAATAGATCAGCAACGGATGTACCCGGGTGTTGATCAAGGTCTCTTGTCAGTTCCAGTAACGCAGCGTCACCCCCGTTACGAACAGCCGCAATAATCGTGGCGACTCGACTCACGAGTTCACCGTCGCGCTCATCATGACGAGCCGTCAATTGTGCTAAGTCTGTCTCGAAAGCATCAGACGCCGTATCGAGGCGACGCAGCAGCTTACTCATGAGGTGCTGCCCCGATTTGCCGCCTGATCAACGGTTCGGGCAAGGGCCTCAATCACTTCCTGTATCGCGTCATGGCGTGTTCGCATGGCGGCTTTATTCACCACCAACCGCGTGCTGATATCAGCAATATGCTCCAAGGGCGACATGCCGTTTGCTCGCAGCGTGTTACCCGTATCGACAATGTCGACAATCTCATCGGCAAGGTCCATAAGAGGCGCTAATTCCATGGCCCCATACAGCTTAATGATGTCGGCCTGAATACCCTTACTGGAGTAATGACGCCTCGCGATATTAACGAACTTACTCGCCACACGAATTCGCGTTCTCGTGTTTTCTCGCCCTGAAAATCCCGCCGTCATCAAGCGGCAGGGTGCTATTCCCAGATCTAGGGGTTCGTATAACCCCTCGGCACCAAATTCGAGGAGCATGTCTTTACCCACAACACCAATATCAGCCGCACCATGCCGAACGTAGGTGGGAACATCGGAACCACGCAAAATAACCACCCGTACATTGGCATGCTCGGTGTTAAAAATAAGCTTGCGACTACTGGCGATATCTTCGACAGGCGCAAGTCCAGCCGCCTGCAGCAGAGGAAGTGTCTGCTTTAGGATGCGTCCTTTAGTGAGTGCTATCGTTAATTGCTGTGTCATGACTTTTCCGAGACGTCGTAAATTTAGCCGGGCTGACGTCGTATATCTGCGCCCAAGGACTGTAATTTTTCCTCGATGCACTCATAACCACGATCAATGTGATAAATACGATCAACTCTAGTTTGCCCCTCGGCGACCAGTCCCGCTATCACCAGACTTGCCGATGCGCGAAGGTCTGATGCCATAACGGGGGCACCCTTGAGGCGCCGCTGGCCGACAATAAGTGCTGTGTTCCCTTCAATACTGATTTGAGCGCCCATTCGGTTCATTTCATGGGTCTGTATTAAGCGATTTTCAAAAACGGTTTCTGTTACCCGCCCCACGCCCTCGGCCACTGTATTGAGTGCCGTAAACTGTGCCTGCATGTCAGTGGGAAATCCTGGGTAAGGTGCGGTCGTGATAGCCACAGCGCTCGGCCTACGCCCCTGCATGTCGAGCTCGATCCAATCCTCGCCCGTCTCAATAGCAGCCGATGCCTCCCGGAGTTTCTCCAAGACAATATCGAGATGATGTGGGATAGCACCTTCGAGGCGAATTTTCCCTCCCGTCGCGGCTACCGCCACTAAATATGTACCGGCTTCAATCCGGTCAGGCATGACCGTGTAATCGGCACCATGGAGTGCAGCCACGCCGTCAATTTCTAGAGTTGACGATCCGATACCTGATATTTTTGCCCCCATCGCGCAGAGACACTGCGCTAAGTCTACGACCTCGGGCTCCCGAGCGGCATTGCGCAAAAAAGTTTTACCCTCTGCTAATGTCGCCGCCATTAGCAGATTTTCAGTGCCACCCACCGTGACTGTTTCCAGCGTAATATCGGCGCCCTTCAGGCGTCCCGCGCTTTTCGCTTTAATATAACCGGCGTCAACGCTAATCTCGGCACCCATGGCCTCTAGCCCCTTAAGGTGAAGGTCGACAGGACGAGATCCAATGGCACAACCGCCGGGAAAAGAAACCTCAGCCTCGCCAAAACGCGCGAGCAACGGCCCTAACACCAAGATTGAAGCCCGCATGGTTTTCACCAGCTCGTAAGGCGCTTGCAATGTATTAATGGTACTGCCGTCAACTTCGATACCCAGCTTCTCATCAATCATGAGATCAGCACCAAGGCTACCCAGTAATTCAACCATGGTGGTAATGTCGTGCAAGTGGGGCAAGTTTCTAATCGTAGTCTTTGCGTCCGTTAGCAATGTCGCCGCCAATATCGGTAGCGCCGCGTTTTTCGCACCAGAAACTCTAAGCTGGCCAGACAGTGTCTGCCCGCCCTTGATGAGCAAATTATCCACGCCGTTAGCTCAACCCGCCGCTTCGGCGGGCGTCAAGGCGCGAATGTTGACCGCATGCATGTGACCTGCAGCGATGGCAGATGCCAGAGGTGCATAGACACGCTGCTGCCTTGCAACCGATCGGACGCCGGTAAAGCCCTCAGAGATCACTGTCACTGTGTAGTGTCCACCGGCTAAATCAACATCCACCTCGGACTCTGGGAATGCCGCCAAGACTAGATCTCTCACTTCATTGACGTCCACGTTATTCCTCCGTTGACAGGGATTTCACTCGATTGTCATCCCAATTTGCAATTACCACGTTTAAATCACCGTCAGCTTCAAGGACCGCCGCCTCAAATTGCCCCCGATAAATTTCACCCAAGTTGATATTTTCAATGATCAGGTTGCGGAGTTTCCAGCTGCCATCACGATACTGCCCCATCTGGTACTTAACGGTGTAGATTTTACCGTCATCTCCAAACACTCGCTGAGTCACCGACGCAACTCGCGTGCTACCAGGGGCCATATCAACTTCACCCAATTCTACCTTAGAGCCACCAAAAGCCAGCAGGCCACGGCTATAGGTATTGACCATGCCCGAGCGCAATACGTCGGTAAACGCGATTAACTGCCCCCGTAGCTTATCCTTCCCAACTTCGTCCAAGCTTTGAAACAGCTTGTTACTGGCGTAACGCCCCATGACGCTGCGCGCAAAGCCACGAAAGTCCACGACACCGTCAAGTTCCTCGCCTACCGCTTTGGTGTAACGATCCGGATCTGTGTCAAAGTACGCCGGCGCTTCTCTGGCTAGTGTCATAATGTTATCGGTGGCTGCCGCAACCACCTCACGAGGACCCGGCTTCCGAATTTCTTCTTCAGCACTCGCGAAGCTGGCAAAGCCTAGGTGAGCGCACATCGCAAGTATCGCTACTAGCGGTGTCATCACACGCGGTGTAAAAGCACTGTTGACCATCAAAGCCTCCGTCATTGTTGATCAGTAGGATACAATACGCGGTGTAACCCAACGAAAAGGGGATGCATCGCAATGCGCAGCATCATAACCGATCTGCGTGCTGCGCGTGCGACAACCGTCTATACCAAGCGCGCTAGCCAATGCCGCGTAGAGGAAGCTTATGCTTTTAAATTTTGTTGTCGTCGCCTTGGGCATTGCCGCCCTGGTTTGGAGCGCCGACTTGTTTATTCAAGGAGCAGCCTCGTTGGCACAGCGTGTAGGACTGTCGCCCCTGATCATTGGCATGACGATTGTATCGCTAGGTACATCAGCCCCTGAAATTTTAGTGTCTGTGACGGCAGCAGCCTCAGGGGCCGGTGAATTAGCCGTGGGCAACGCGCTAGGCTCCAATATCGCCAACATCGGTTTAGTCCTAGGTCTGACCTTGATCATCTCACCCATATTGGTCGGCAGAACGACTGCATTTACCGATTTACCGCTATTGCTTGCCATCACCATTCTTTGTGGATGGCTATTACACGATGGCAGTTTGACGGCCTTTGATGCCTCAGTTTTGTCAGCTGCGCTGCTCTTGTATTTCATTCGCATAGCGATTCATCTGCGCAAACCGGGCGTCAATGATGATACCGCTGAGATGGAAAGTTTGCCCATCGGAAAAGCCGTAGGTGCTTTTTTCGTAGGCCTAGTCTTGCTCGTGGGAAGCTCTAAGGTTTTAGTGTGGGCTGCCGTAAACATAGCTGCAGGCTTTGGCGTCTCAGAGCTAGTCATTGGCCTAACTATTGTCGCCCTAGGCACCAGCCTTCCTGAACTCGCCGCTTCAATGCTGAGTGCTCTAAAGGGGCATGCTGATATCGCCATTGGCGCTGTCGTGGGTTCCAATATGTTTAACTTGCTCATTGTTTTGGCACTACCGGGATTTTTTGCACCCCTCACATTGTCTATTACTGATATACAACGGGATCTGGGGACTGTTTTTGTCACAACAGCTACACTTGCAGCACTGACGTGGCTCGGTTGGCGCAAGGAAGCGAATCATGCGCTTTTGGGGCGTGCAGCTGGCTGCTTGTTCCTCAGTTTCTACGTGGGTTACTGCCTGTGGATTTACT
>QXYP01000204.1:2087-7543 GCA_009886815.1 Halieaceae bacterium | reverse complement strand
CGAGGCGCCCCTTGCGCAATGCGGACAACAACAAGTGGTAACCATCCCGATCAAACAGACGCTGCGCGTCCTTGCTAAGCGCTTCGGTAACCTCGGCAAGTGTGGCGAAGGTACCCATGTAGGCCCAGTGGTTAACCCAGTGGTACTGCCGGACAGGTTGCTCTGGAAGGGGGTTAATGTTGCGTTCGAGCAGCGCGAGGGGGCCCGGAAACGGCCATGCGGCAATGCGGTCTCGGTCTAAAGCCGAGAGCAGCCGGGCATTGTGATCTTCGGCAGACTCCTCTCCTGCACAGGCGCCGTCACAGCGGCCCAACTGATATTGAAAGCAGGGACCCCGCCCTCGATCCAGCCCCATACACCTTAAACACAGGCCGTGATCCCGGGCATGGCGCTGCAGCGTTGATTCGATGTGACGCTTGTTTTGGTACAGACCATAGCTATCAACCGCGCGTTCTGACTCGAGCACAAAGTCGGCGGCCGATGGCTGTAAAAATCCTTGTGGCGAATGTGTCAGATGCAGGGTCCACAACTTGCGTACGCGCCGTTGGCGCCGGTTGTAAAGCGGCGTTTCCGCCTTGATGGCTGCATTCTCTGCGAGTAAAGCCCCCACCTCTCCGGCAGTGGCTGAGCAGTCGATACGCGTGACTTGCCCCATGATTCTCTGGTGTCTACCGGGTTTTCGACCCTCTTGATAATGGGCGTTGATACGCGATTTGATATCGATGCTCTTGCCGATATACAGCAGCGCTTCGTCGGCACCGAAAAATCGATAGACACCGCTGTAGGAAGGCAGGACATCGAGGGTCGCACCCGCAGCGGTAAAGTGCACATTTTCAAGCTCGGGCAACATGGCCGCTATGATCACCGTTCCCGTTTAAAAACACTGCGGTCGTCCAGCTTTTGTAGGGGTCGCTTTTATAGTCTGCAAACTTAATTCATGGGTTTTGACCGAGGGAATTATTGGGAAGCCGCGCGCATTTTGGCTGTTCCAGAAAGGCCACTAATTAAGGGGGTGGCGCTGAAAATGGTATTGGACAAATAACGAACGTGAGCGGGCTGGAAGACCTAGGCTCCCGTATTCTCCCTAATAATCTCAGATCGGGGTGTCAGCATGAAGATCACGTTGAAGGAATTGAAGAAGCAATCGGGGCTTATTGAACAATGGATAGTAGAGTCTGTTGATCTGAGTCTATACATTGCCCACGCGCGCATTAACGGAGAGGAGCGCGTTATTGCCGAAGACGAAAAAAAGATACTCAAGCGGCATAACTTGCTGGAAATGAAGCGGGTGCTTAAAACCGTCGCGGGGTGTGAGATTATTTTGCGTCAGCGCAGCGCCTACGATGAAATGGTGGGGCATAGCCACCCAGCCGCGGCCAATACCTTAGAAATTTCCTTGGGTGATGCACCACTTCCCGAGTGGCTCAACTGACAAAGTACAGCAGCTAGCTGCTTAAATCGTCCTCATCAATGGAGTGGCCCCATTCCCGCTTGGCCTGTAGATAACGTAAATTGTGATCATGGACACCTGTGACATGTTTAACCCGCTCTATGTTCGTCAGCCCGCTTGCCATCAGATCGTCGACCTTTTTAGGGTTGTTGGTAAGCAGGCGTAGCGGTCGCCCGCGACCGAAGTACTTCAGCAGGGTTGCGGCGTCACTAAAGTCACGAGAGTCATCGGGAAGACCCAGTGACCGGTTGGCCTGGTAGGTGTCTTCCCCCTCATCTTGAAGTAAGTAGGTAGCGGCCTTGGCCCACAAGCCAATGCCACGTCCCTCGTGTCCAGCCATGTAGATTAAATAGCCTCCACCGGGCTCTGCAGCTAAACGATCAATGGCGGCCTCTAGCTGGGGCCCACACTCGCAGCGTCTCGATCCAAAAACATCCCCTGTCAGGCAGTTAGAATGCACTCTCACCAAAGGGGATTCAGCAGTTTCGGCATCGCCAATGACCAAAACGCTATTGACCGCCATGCTAGAGGCCAAGTGCGAGAACAAATGCTGTCCACCTTGTTCTCTGAGCGTCGTGGCCAGTCCTTCGACCTCAGACAATTCGGTACTGCGCACAGTGGCATACCAGTCTGCGACCGGCTGTTGCTCACCCAGAGCAAGGGGCAGGGGTACGGGCCCCAGCAGGTTTAAGCTGCGTTGGCCGGGCGGGGAAGCCTCGGCTGAGTCGATTTGACGGCCTTCATCGTCGATCCTGACCAGCTTGTTTCTGGCGATCAGTTTTTTGCGGATATCGGGGTTTATATAAGTAAACATTAGATTCGTGGTTGCTGTTGGGTGATGCAGTGTATCCCACCACCCATAGCAAAAATAACCCGTGCATCAACGATTCGTATTTCTCGTCCCGGCCAGGCTTCAGCCAACTGCTCGCAGGCGAGGCCGTCGTGGGGGTCAGAAAATATAGGCACAACAACCGCACCGTTGAGCACATAGTGATTGATATAGCTGTAATCTACCCAACCGTAGTGATCCTCGAGTACTTTGGGGGCCGCAATGTCGCTGTATTTTAGCTCTGCCTGCTCTAGCACCTGTTGATGCAACGCGTAACGCTCGCAGTCGGGGTGGCTGCGATCTTGTTGCCTGTGAAGAAGGACCGAGCCTGACTCGTTAAAGCAAGCCACAATATCAACATGGCCTCGGGTACCGTGCGGCGCGTAGTCTCGCCATAAACCATGGGGTAGCCAAACAGCGCGATCGGTGCCCAGCAGTCTGTGCACCTCATTTTCAACCTGTAATCGACTCCACTCAGGATTGCGGTCGGGGTCCAGCTGTACCGTGTCGGTCAGTAGCACCAGGCCATCACCGTTCACATGCAGTCCACCCCCTTCATTGGTGAGTGACGATTGTAGGCACTCCACCTCCAGTATTTTGGCAATGTGCGCCGCGATTTTCGCGTCGTTATCCCAAGCAAACGCGGTGTTGTCTCCCCAACCATTGAAGCGCCAATCCACGGCTTTTAGTGTGTTGTCTGTCACTACGAAAGTAGGGCCTGTGTCGCGCAGCCAGGCATCAGCAATGGGAAATTCGTGCAGAACCACGGCCGAGCTCAACAGGCGCTGCGCAATGGGTATCTGTTCGGGATGACACAACATATTGACCGGTTCATGATCAACGATGATGTTGGCGACCGCAGCCCATGCCTGCCATACGTCATTGTCTGAAGCATGAGCTTCCGGGTAGGCGGCGCTGGGAAAGCCCATCCACGTGGCACTGTGAGGTGCCCATTCCGGTGGCATGACGAAGGTCATGGCGATAACCCGGGAATGCCCCCGTGAAGCCCCGTTCCCGAGGGTTGGCGTGGATTTTTTATGGCCTCGGTAAGGGCGCTGTAGGTATCGGGCCGACGCGTTCCAAAGAAGGGAAAGAGCGTTAGCCAGTCTTCTCGTAGCCCGAGATCAATATCCACGACAAGCACGGCTTCTTCATCTCTGGGTGCTTGGGCCAAAACGCGCCCAAGGGGGTCGACAATGAAACTTGAACCGTAGAACTCCAGGCTACCCTCTGAGCCAAAACGGTTGGGAATGACAATAAACAATCCATTGGCTATAGCGTGGCCAACTACCGCCTGTCGCAGCAGAGGCTCAGTATCGAAGCCCGGATAATCGGGCTCCGAACCAATGGCGGTGGGGTAGCACAGTAATTCGGCACCCCCTAGGGCATAGCAACGCGGTACCTCGGGGAACCATTCATCCCAGCAGGTGGGCAAGCCAATAGCGATTTCACTGCTGTCCAAAGATAGCGCGTGGACGGGGTAAGGGTTTTCAGCGGGTCCTGGGGTAAAATAGTGATCTTCGTAGTACCCGGTTGTTACCGGAATGTGTAGCTTTCTTGTCTGTGCAACGATCGTTCCCGAGGTATCAACGATCATGGCGGTATTAAACCCACGATGATCTGTTGCATTGCTGCGCTCAAAAATCGAGCAGTGCACCATCACGTCGTTGTCTCGCGCTAACTGTGCGGCAAACTGATGTGTAGGCCCGTCTTGTAATACCTCGGCGGTACTGTCCGCCGGCCCTTGGGGCAGTGTGTCTGCCGGGTATCGCGATAGGGTGAGTTCTGGCAGAAAAACGATCGCCGCACCGGCATTAGCCGCCGCCGCAACGCCCTCACTCAAAGCTTCTCGGTGACGCTCAGAATCCTCGTGCCAGCGGCTTTGCACCAAGCCAATAGATACATTCCTCTCGGTTCTATCAGGTCGAGGGCAGGGACTGGGCAGTTGTGATTTACGGATGAGTTTCATGTATTTCTCCCCGAATTTTTGTGGCTACGCAAGTAACCCGGCAGCTGACCTTTGAGTTTGGGCGTCAGCACAAAGATACCCGGGCGCTTAGCCGCAGGCGCATATTACGACATAACCGAATACTGAGTGCATTACCCGAAATGAGTATTGTTTCTGACTGGAGTGTCTGAAGCCCCCGGGCAGGTTTGTACCTTAGTGTTGTGTCTTTGGCGGTCGCCCCAGCGGTTAGGCTAGGGCCCGGGGGACTTTCTCTGCTGACTAGGCCAGCTGCGTTTAACTGGGGTAACCAGGGCTCCTAAGAGGTCATTAGAGACCTTAGGGAGCCATAGGAAAGTCGGCGAGTACCAAGCGTGCTGCACTATCGATGGTCGTTTGGTCTTTGACCATTTCACCTTTCATTTTCGATTGAGTAACGCTACGCCAGACTGAGCGATTTTTAACCGGGTCAATCATATCGATAATGAAAGTGCCCTGGGTGTAGTCCGTAACCTTCACGTCAGTACTATTCATGCAGTTGTAGCAGTTGTACATGGCGTAGCGATTGTATCGGCTGTACCCCACGCCCATGCTGTAGTTGGGAGATGAAGTTGTTCGCACATCTTGCTTTTCGACGGTATTGAGGTGCCAGCTAATGAGTAGATCAGCATCTTTTGCACTGTCTACCAGCGTGTAGCCCTTACCTTGCAGTGCATTACTCAGGGCTTCCTTGATACGGTCTTTTTGAAAATCGGTCATTCCCATGGGGTTACTGCCCGTCACGCCACCACTGAGCGCGTAAAAGCCTATCTTTTTGTCGTTGGCAAAGTCGTGTTCAACGTCGAAATCGACTGAAGGCTTGGGCGGCGGCGTTGCGCAGGCGGCCAGCAACGCCAAAAATAAACTGACAACGGTAAATAAGCGTGTTCGTGACATGGTGTATCTCCTCAAATCGAGGACAAAGTGTAGCAGAGAGATCAACTTTGAGTAGGGAGCGTTAAAACAGAGCCTGAGCAAGAATCAGCAAGACGTTGTAGCGCGGCAATGTGCTCCCTCGGGGTGTCCCGTAACAGCGTGAGTGTGGCGCGGCGTTTAGCGGCCCATTGCCGGTAGCTGTCGGGCACTATGGGGCTCAACTGAGCTTCTAGACTTTCGATAGGCGGTAGCAATTGCTGTTCCCGGCGGTTTAGATCGGCCAGCCAAACCTGCACTCCGGAGGCAAAATATTTCAC
>QXYP01000204.1:0-2077 GCA_009886815.1 Halieaceae bacterium | reverse complement strand
GGGCCCTGCGGCAGCTCGCAAGATCAGTAGTTGGTTAGAGCGCTCCAGCGCCCGAGCCTGAGTGACGGCGGCGAGCAGCAGTGAGCCACCATCCCCCGCCCGGAGTTGGTAGAGTCGCTGCTCTAGTTGGTCGGTTTGAAACTGAAAGTTGCCAGAGAGCCATTGTGCGGCGGCGTATTCGAACCAAAGTAGGGCATCTAAAATGTCACCACCGACAGCCGATGGATATTGATCCAGCCCCGAGGGTAGCTGCCAAAATTGACGGTACTCAGGCCCGGCTAGTACCGCATTAAAAATACGATGAGGTAGGTACTGCATTTTAGTCTTAAGGGCGGCTGTCAGCGTCTCAGCTAAGCGATCCTCAGCCTGGCGCTCTAGCGTTTGAATGCACTCAGGTGCGAGGGCTAGAAACTCAAGGTCCAACAGCAGTCGTTGCGACGGCGGGGCATTTCGTCCCAAGCTGCTGTTGCGACGGCCGATGTTGACTTGCAGTGCGCAGTCAGAGAGCGCCAAAAAATCGAGTAGATTTAATGCCCCAGCGGGAATGTCGAGGAGGCTTATATCAGCATCTTGGAATCTGGGTGGTATCAGTAGGCCCGCGGGGTCGGGCACAGCGGTTTCCAGAGTTCTCGAGAGTCTCTGTTGATAATCCAGCAGTTGGGCAGGACCCTGTGCTGGGGGAGAACAGCCTATAATTAGACTCACTAACCACCCAACCAGCAGTGCCTTCCGCCAACCGCCTTGCCACTCGACCACCCACTGCGGTTCCAGTGCACATTTGTTCGCCATTGAGGGTGTCACTGTGGGCTGTTAAAGCGTTTAGGCGCCAGTGTGTAGTGCCTCGGTAGCGCGCTGGCGCCACGCAAGAAGGTTGGACATATCGTCTCTGGGCTCTGTTTTAGCCGCCCATTTGGCGAAGGTCAAAACAGCGAGTAAATCAATGTCGGCAAAAGAGAGTTGCTGCCCGGCAACGAAAGGGCGATGCGCCAATTCGCTATTGGTCATTTCCAGAGCGCTCATGAGCCGAGCTTTTCCTCTTTCTGCCAGAGCCGGTATTTGCTCAAAATTTTGTGGCCCTGGCAGTGCTCGACCTGCATAAGCCGGATGGCTGTTACGAAAGGCCTCTGCACAAGCCATGAACAGCGTATTGAAGATGCGATGATTCCAATTGAGAATAAGCCCGCGTTCCGATGGCGTTGTCCCCAGCAGCGGACGCTCTGGATAAACGGCTTCGAGATAATGTGCAATGGCGATGACCTCGGTAAGGCGAGTGCCATCGTCAAGAACCAATGTGGGTAAGGTGGCTTCGGGAACGATGTCGGTATAACTCCCGTCGAGTTGGGCGGCCTTTGCCATATCGATTTGCTGGGTGTCGACAGTGATGCCCTTGTAATCAATGAACATTTTAAGCCGGGCGGGGTTGGGAGCCGAGTCGAAGGTGTATAGCTTCATGAGTTACATTCCAGAGGGTCGATAAAGAGCACCTAATTTAGCAAATCTGGAGCCCTGTCGTCCCCTTTGAGTTTTATGCAGGGTCACAAGTCGTTATACTCCGCGCCTTTATGACCGGTGGCGTCCCTACAGGAGATACCTAAGATGCGTTTATTTGCTTTATTCATTGTTCTGCTACCCGCAATAGCCGTGGCGGCAGACCTGTCCAAATCACAGCGAGCCGAAATAGAGGCCCGCATTCAGCCCTTTAGCCATGCGTGCGTTGCGGGTGATGAGAGCTGTGCGGTTGGTGCTGTTGAGTCTTCAGTAGCGGTAGCTCGATCGGGTGAAGAAGTGTACAACGGCGCCTGCATGGCCTGTCATGCCACCGGAGCCGCGGGCGCACCCATGGTAGGAGATGCGGGAGCATGGGCGGCGCGCATGGAGAAAGGTATGGACGCGCTCTACGCGAGCGGTGTCAATGGTGTTGCCGGTACCGGCATGATCGCCAGAGGCGGTTGCAGCAATTGCTCCGACGACGAGATTTACGCGGCTGTTGATTACATGGTCGATAACAGCCAATAGATTCACACCGGCAGCTTCGATCGGTAGCCCATAGCCTCCAGCAAAGTGACCTCACTCAGGG
>QXYP01000203.1:3428-3955 GCA_009886815.1 Halieaceae bacterium | reverse complement strand
AGCGTCTGGGTTGTTTCTCGCTGCGAGCAAGTTTCCTAAAAATCGAGAAACACGGCCACCATTTGTCGACGAGTTGCTTCCCCATCAAGGCGAGATTGATCCTAAATATCATTTTATATTTGATGCGCCGCTCACTGATGATGCGGGCAATCGAAGTCAAATTCGATACAGCCGCAAGACAAAAGAGCAATATGTGATGACGGACGTAGACGGCAAGGCTACGGGCTGGAAAGCATTTTTTGACGGCGGTACGTGGCAGGCTTCGGGGACAGCAAAAGCGCCGAAAAAGAAAGCGGCACCCAAGAAAAAAGCCAAAGCCAAGAAAAAGGTTGCCGCTAAAAAAGCGCCCGTCGCTAAAAGTTCAGGTACCACTGGCGACAATTCTACGGCATCCAAAGAGGGTTGACTCGATTGAGCAGTGCTTCAGGTTTGGCCAATCATTCTTTGTACATGGCGCGTTTGTTGTTAAACGCTTGGAGCGACCAACTGGCTCAGCAGCAGGCTGAGAGCAATATTCTTGAGGCGGC
>QXYP01000203.1:0-3396 GCA_009886815.1 Halieaceae bacterium | reverse complement strand
AGCAACCCCCTCACAGCACGTTGGATTTGCCGGAGCTGAAACAAGGTATTGCCGAACCTAACGAGATTGTGGAATACCGTGAGCTGGAGCGCGACGGCTGGCTCGCAGGGCTTCAGGCCATGCCGGAACAGGGCGTTGAAAGGCCGCTGCCCCCAGGCCGACTGGCATCGACCATAGGTAGGCTGCAGGTAGAAGATTATAGCGCCTGCTCCATAGAGCTGGAGTCGCTGATCAACCGCATGAGCACAGGGTTGGACGAATGTTGAGCAACACGCTGAAATCGCGGGTCGACGGGTGGTACGAAGGTTGCTGGGCTGCTAACATTTGGTTTTCGCCACAGGTAAAGGACACCACATGACTACTGCTCTGTTGGAAATTGTCGATTTGGGTGATGGCGAAGTTGTACTGCAGCGTGCGGAAGAAGAGGGCGTTGAGCCCCTCGTTAGCATTCAGTTTTCGGCAGAGGCATCGGCCTACCTCATGGAAAATAACCTTGAGGTCGCCAAAGCGATGATACAGGCGGGCATTCAGGCTGCAGCGCGTTTAGCCGAGACGAGCAACGTTGAAGTCGAGGCAGAGTCCGCTGAATCTAAGAAGGTCGCTGGCGGCCGGACGGTCCACTGATTGGCTGTTGTTGACCTCCGAGAGCTTGTGCGCGGCCCTCTGAGCTTAGGCTTTAACGCCGCAGTACGCCTACACTAATCCCCTCAATGGCAAATGCTTGGGTCGCTAGATCAACCTTAATGGGAGCATAGTCTTCATTCTCGGCGAGCAACATCACATGCTGACTGTTGGGGCGATGCAGTCGTTTTACAGTAACTTCGTCGTCAATGCGCGCAACGACAATTTGTTGTTCTGCGGCTATTGGCGTGCTGTGCACAGCTAAGAGATCACCATCAAGAATGCCCGCATTAATCATGCTGTCCCCGGATACCCGCAGCAAATAATCGGCTCTGGGGCTGAAGAAATGTGCGGGAATACTGCAGCGCTCTTCAATATGCTCCTGGGCTAGCACCGGAGAGCCTGCAGCGACCCGACCCACAACGGCAAGCCCTGACGGCTCTGCATCTGCTAGCCGGATACCCCGAGAGGCGCCGGCAATCATTTCTATCGCACCTTTGCGAGCCAAGGCTTTGAGATGCTCCTCCGCAGCATTGGCACTTTTAAAGCTCAGTTCACGCGCTATTTCAGCACGAGTCGGAGGGTAGCCTGTGTCGTCTATGCAGCGCTTAATCACATCGAGAACCTGTTCTTGACGAGCGGTTAACTTGAGCATGGCGTCTCTCCTGGGAGCTGTTTTTTTATACAGGCTGGCATTATATACAGTACCAGGAGGGGTGTCACCCCGAGGTTTTGGTCGTAGTTTGGCGTAGCGTTGACGCTCTGCTGTGGGTTAGCATCAACGTTTTCATGTCGATGCCTACCTAAGTTATGGAAGTTTCTGCTCAATTTCTTGCTAGGGAACTTGCCCCCTTTGCGGACTATCTCCATGTGCCTGCTGCTGCATTGGTTATTGCTGTGTTGCTGGCCTTGGGGTTGTTGGGCCACATAGCCATTACCCGGCTCGTTGGAAAGCTGCAGCAGTCAGCTGAACGCTCGGTTATGCGCTGGGACAACGTGTTTACAGAGGCACTGTTGCGCCCCAGTAAGTGGGCCGTTTGGTTGCTGGTGGTCTACCTTTCCCTGGGCTTATTTGAGGGCGCCGAGCAACTTAGGACGCTGGTCAGGCAGGCGGCAGATACCGCACTAATCCTTATTTTGGCCTGGATAGCCCAGAGAGCGCTGAAGGGGGCTGAGGCCGAATTACTGAGTGAGCATCGAGGTCAGCGGCAGTCTGATGATCGGGCAACGATACGTGCGACCCTTCGCTTGGTCCGCATTAGCCTCGGTATTGTCGTTTTGTTAATGGTTCTTCAGTCTCTCGGGGTGTCCGTGTCGGGGCTGTTGGCTTTTGGAGGTATTGGCGGCATTGCCGTGGGTTTTGCTGCACGAGATTTACTGGCGAATTTCTTGGGTGGGCTCAGTATCTATCTCGATCGACCGTTTACGGTTGGCGACTGGATTCGGTCTCCAGATCGAGAGATTGAGGGAACAGTTGAAGATATCGGTTGGCGTATGACGCGTATTCGAACATTTGATCAGCGCCCGCTTTATATACCTAACTCTATTTTCGCAAGCGTCGCGGTAGAGAATCCTTCCCGTATGAACAATCGCCGAATTTACGAGACTGTGGGTATACGGTATGACGATGTGGCGGTCATGGGAAACATTGTTGCTAACGTTAAAGCGATGCTCGAATCCCACGAAGCGATTGATTTGAATCGAACGCTAATGGTCAACTTTGTGTCTTGCGGCCCGTCTTCCCTCGATTTTTTCATCTATACCTTCACAAAAACCACTGATTGGGCAACATTTCATGGCATTAAGCAGGATATCTTGCTGAGAGTTTTGGCGATTATCGCCGATGAGGGCGCTGAGGTGGCATTTCCTACACGGACGCTACTCCTGGAAAGCGAGCCAGATTTAAACGCGGTAGATCCTTAGCAACCCAGCGCTTAGCGCCAAGATTGCTGGTCGGGTGGCACCTGGCTCAGTGGGGGAGCTGTTGCATCAATGGCATCGGTCTTTGCGTCATCAATAGCGGCCTCAAGCTCTGCCCGTTCACGATCTGCAGCGCCTATTTGGTAGACCTCACCCCAAGTCAATTCTCGCCAGGTTGTAATGATCTTCAATAAGGGATGATCGAAGTAACGTACATAGCCCTCGGCCACCGACCGCGTATCTGCCACGTGAATAAAATGTCGCCACGGCCAAGTGTCAGGAGGCGAAAAATTATTCTGTAGGTCTGGCTCCGGGGTGATTTCTCGAAAAAATCCTGTCGTCGGGTCTACGAATTCCACCAGTGGTAAGCCGGCGTCCAAATGTTCCTGAATGGCTTTAAAGGTGGCCTGGCGTTTCGCGACAACGGGCAGAGGTAATGGCAATAGCGACGCCTCGTCACGCCAAAGCCTTTGCGCCGGCGCCATGGGTGGCGAGGTCATGTAAAACCCCTCCGGTAGGTAAGCGGCGTCAGTATTCCACCAAAAATTGACACCAATTTTGAGAGTGTCGCCAGTACGAATTTCGACAAAGCCCTGCAGTTGCGGCCACTCAGGATCGTCCCCAGAGTTGTCAAGAATGATGGGCAAGTTGGCAGCCTCGGGAGCCTGTAACCAAGAGGTGCTCAGCTGCAATCGATCGGGGTTACTGCGTGTTAATTGCTGGAGTCCGTCTGCCAAGAGTTCGACGGGTCGCACCTGGAAACTTTTGGGTAAAACCGGCGGCGGTTTGGCTGGTTCCGTAGCATCTTGTATGGGCGCATCTAATTCATCAATAGGAAGGGGCGTCGGATCATTA
>QXYP01000202.1:7193-10006 GCA_009886815.1 Halieaceae bacterium | reverse complement strand
CCGGGCTGCGGTCTTACCGGTTCGCCATCGACTTTACAGTCGACCAGCCCCGGATAAAAAGAGACGTGGCCATCGAGTGGAGCGAAGCTTGAGACGGGATTGCGATATTGCCAAGCGATTGCCCCTAGTTCATCGTGGCGCAGCAGGGAAAAATAGTTGGCAGTTCCCTTCCATTCACAGTAACTATTTTTTGCGATCGCTGTTAAGACAGTCCAGTTCACATCATCTTCAGGAATGTAGTAGGTGGGCGGGTGTGCAGTCTCTAAGACGCGGAGCGTACGGTGGCTCATTGCCAGCGTTACACCATTAAGTGCCACCTCGACCTGCTCATCAGAGGATGTAAGCGCCGGGGGGCGCGGGTAGTCCCAGACTGATTCTTGGCCGGCTTGGGGCTCTAACGCGAACTTGGGCCGGTGTTTGCCCGTGAATTCCCACATAGTGCCTCCTGGGTGTTTTTCATATTAACTGCATCAATGCTGTGTTTTGAGGCATGGGCCGTAGCGATCACGACGTCATGGGCTAGCTGTTTGAATCAATCGTAGCTAGTCTGCCGTCGCGATAGCCTCTATTTCAATCATCAGTTCTGGCAAAGCGAGTGCTTTTACCTCGACGATAGTATCTGCTGGATACGGTGCGGAGAACCATTGCTCTCGCAGCGCGACGATGCGGTCAAAATAGCCCATGTCCGTCAGATAAATGGTGACCTTGACCACTCTAGATAGATCAGAGCCTCCGGCGTGTAATGTGCGCTGGAGGGATTGAAACGTGGCCTCTGCCTGAAGATCAAAGTCGCCTATTCCTATCAGCTCGCCTGTTTCACTAATGGCAGCATGGCCGGAAAGAAATAATAAACCGTTGACCTTAAAGCCGGGTGAAATGCGGAAAGTCGCCAGAGGGTCTGGTGTTAGCTCAATCGGGGTCGCGCGCATCGAATTTTCTCCTGTTAGCTGAAGGATCGGTGGCGATGCCATGGAAGCCAGGCTCAGGTCTCATTTCAGCGCATATGAGCTTGCCCCGGGGGTTCGACCCGATGGGAAGATCATACTGGGATTCGAAAGGGCAACCTAGTGCATAGTGTTTATACTCGCAACAGCGCCACCACAGCGTTTAGGCCCATGGTGCGATCTCGATGTCGGCCAGGCCTGTTGATCAGCCCGTAGGCAAACCCATTTTAAGAGACGTTAGGGCATTTTGCGTCAACGGTGGCCTGTCATGGAGTGATTGCTGCTGTCCTATAAGGTTGCTGCCCAATGAGTTGTCATAACAGAAAATGTCTCTAGCGTTTGGTCCGTTGCTGTTCGCCTGAACATTAACAGTCCCCGGCCTCTGGTTGAGTGAGTGGGTATTCTTCTGAGATGTAAAAAGGCAATACGTTCTGCAGCGTGGAAAACGATTCCCGCTTATCCGGTATTTCGCATGCCTGCTGCAACACCCGCAATCGTAACCATCAATGCCCGTTCGGTAGCTTCGTCTGGGTGGGCTCGCTGTCGACACAACAGCTCTGCCTGCAATAAATTCAGTGGTGCAGTATAAATATCTCTGAGGTTTATAGATTCACGTCCCCAGTTGTCTTTCTCAAGCTCAGACTCTGTCTCCAGGATTGCTAGCAGCGTACCCCGATCGTCACTGAGCTGCTGACGCAGGGCCGCGCCCAGGTCTGAAAGCTCGGGGGTAACCAATAGGTGGTCGTAGAGCTCGGCAATAGTGAGATCTGATTTCGCGAAAACCATTTCCAGCATAGACAGTCGCGCACCGAAAAAAGGCCACTGTTGCGCCATGTTTTTGAGGGTGGCTTCGTCCCCTGCGGCAGCTGCTTTTGCAAGCGCAGAGCCTGCACCTAACCATGCGGGTAGCATGAGGCGGTTTTGGGACCAGGCAAATATCTAGGGAATAGCCCGCAAGCTGGCGATCCCGCCATCGGATCGACGGCGAGTGGGCCGGGAACCTAAAGGTAAGCTCGCAAGCTCCTGCTCGGGGGTCGCCTGTCGGAAATAGGGAACAAAGTTGGGTTCATCTCTTACCCATCGACGATAGTCCTCGCAGGAATCTGCAGCTAACTGGTTCATTAGCAGGCGCCATTCACTGGCGGGCTCGGGAGGGGGTGTTAAGTTGGCTTGTAAAATCGCGCTGGCGTAGCGCCCTAACGTGTTGACGGCCAATGGCGTGAGCCCCAGTTTCGTGCGGATCATTTCGCCTTGCTCGGTAACTCTAAGACCATTTTCCAAGGACTTTGGCGGTTGCGACAGCAGAGCGTCATGAGCGGGTGCACCACCGCGACCAATGCTGCCTCCGCGCCCGTGAAATAATTGCAATTTCACGGCAAATTTTTGGCAGACGCTCAGTAGTGATTCCTGAGCGCGGTACTGCGCCCAGCCCGCTGCCAGCATACCGGCGTCTTTAGCACTATCAGAGTAGCCGATCATCACCATGATTTGACGGTCACAGCGGTCACAGTAGTCGGTATCGGATAATAACTCCTCGACGACCCGAGGCGCATTTTCAAGGTCGTCCAGGGTTTCAAAGAGTGGGGCGACAAGCATGTCAGTACCGCAGCCCGTCGCTTTCAATAACAGCTGCACCGCCAGAACATCAGAGGCCTCTGCGGCCATAGAAATGACGTAACTGCCCAAGGCTGATTGCGGCGTTTCAGCGATCACAAGAAAGGTATCAATGACCTCCTGAGTCTCCGGTGTTGGGCTCCAACTTGGCGGCAAAAGTGGTCGAGGATTGTTCAGTTCATCTCGTAGCCACTCGCATCGCTGCACTTCATTCCACTCACGGTAATCTCACAGAGCAAGTGCATCAGTCAGTTC
>QXYP01000202.1:3866-7183 GCA_009886815.1 Halieaceae bacterium | reverse complement strand
GAGTGTGTCGCGCACTTTCCTGGCGAATATCGAGTTGAATCAGGTGGGGACCGAAGCAATGGACCCGCCGCAATGTATCCAATAAGTAGCCCTGTGCGAGCACACCAAGATTCACGACTTGTAGCGATTCATAACAGGCTTCCAGCGGCGCTACGAGCTCATTAAGAGTCAGTGGTGGCGGCGCCTGAGTCTGGCCATCAAGGGCTTTCTTAATTTGTAGGCGCTGGCTTTGCAGGCGTTCTCGAAGCGGTTTGAGCAGGGATCGATAGGGCTCAAGGGCATCATGAGTGCGCGCTTTCAGCGCCTTTGATGCCGTTGTGATGGACAGCTCTTCGTAGAGTGTAGCCAGGTCATTTTCGAGTAAGGTGCAGGCTTGCCACTGTGCCAGTAACAAGACCTCTCGGGTAACGCTGGCGGTGACATTCGGGTTGCCGTCCCGGTCCCCACCGATCCAGCTCGATATCTTTATTGGGTTCCACTGGGGCGCGGGGGCGGGCAGGGCGTGATTTGCAGCAACTTCGTCGACGACCCTGAGAAATTGTGGCACTGCATCCCATAATGAGTTTTCAATTACTGCAAATGCCCAGCGAGCTTCATCGATGGGGGTGGGGCGATCAGTTCGGAATTCTTCGGTATGCCAAATTTGAGAAATTAATTCTTTCAGGCGCGCCGAGCCTTTTGCGGCTTCACCCGAACCCTCTCTTAAAGTTTCAAATCCCGTGAGACAGTCATTAATTTCACCGTGCTTGTGAATAAGTGTCCTGCGTGTAATCTCCGTGGGGTGGGCGGTGAGCACAAGGTCAATAGACAAGTTTTCCAGTACTGCGCACAAACTGCCGTGGTCATGATCTGCAGCGAGTTGTTTGAAGGCGTTATCAAGGCTAGCAGTCGCGGAAAACACAGTCTGACTGTAGTCGGCCACGGTATGGTGCTGCTCTGCAATATTGGCGAGGTTTAAGAAGTGGCTAAAAGCCCTAGCGACATCCAAAATTTGTTTGTCATTGAGCTTTGTTAGCAGGGCGCGTAGTGCTTCGTGATTGTCATCGTTCCGACTCTCTTTAGATTGCAATCGAATGGCCTCAACAGCCTCAAATAAACCGGCGTCTCCTTGACTTTGTATGACCTGACCAAGAATTTCTCCTAGATGTCGAACATTCTGACGGAGTTGTGTGGTGTTGCTTGGCGATGAGGGGGTCATGTTTTTGTTCGCTTTCTATTAAGTGGCAGGCGCGTGGGAAGTAGGCTTTCTTTCATTCGTGCAAGGTGTTCAATACAGGGTTCGCCGCGTTTTAAGGTCACGCCTGTCACCAGAATGTCGATAATGACGAGGTGCACAATTCGCGATGTCATGGGCAAATAGTCTTCAGTATTTTCTGATGCCTCAAGCCCAATCACACAATGGCTAGCCTGCGCCAAAGGTGACCCTTGGGCCGTCAGTGAAATAATCGTTGCGCCACTGCTACCTGCGAGCACTGCTGCATCGACGATTGCCTCAGTACGCCCTGTGTGGGAAATGAAAACGAACACATCCCCTTGGCAGCCACCGGCGGCCAGCATTCTCAGCATTAATGGGTCGGTATGGGTTGTTACTGGGGTTTGAAAGCGAAAAAATTTGTGCTCAGCGTCTTGTGCTACCGCGGCGGAAGTACCCATTCCAAAAAAATAAATACGGTTGGCAGCGTCTAAATGTGTCACCGCTTCTTCAAGGATGTCCAGTGGTAGGTTCTCCCGGGCTAAAAGCAGGGCGTTCACGGTGTTGTCGACCAATTTACCGGGATAGGTAGCCACCGTATCTTGAGGGTCTACAACCTGGCTGATATAGCGCACGCCTGCGACCAATGAGCGCGCCAGCCAAATTTTAAAGTCTGGATATCCCGTCGCACCCAATCGCTTGCAGAAGCGATTGACCGAAGGCTCACTGACATTGGCCTGTTGGGCCAATAAAGCAATGCTGGCGTGGGTGGCTGCCTCGGGATCGGCGAGTACCACCTGAGCAATTTTGGTGTCCGATTTGCTCAGCCCGGGTAGCGCTGCCTGAATTTGCGTCAGTACATTATTGTCGTTCGTCATTAGGGACCTTCTCGCAATGATGGCTTGGTGTATGACGGTCAGTGTGGCAGCTATGGCGTGTAATCATAACAAAATAATCGGTTGCAAAACCAACATAAATAGCTAAATATGTAATAAAGCTTCATTATGAAAACCTTCGATCACACAGTAAACAGCGCTAGGGACAGGTCATGATAAGAGTTGCTATTAATGGGTTTGGCCGGATTGGCCGCAATATTTTACGTGCCTATTACGACCGTCCAGAGCTAGCGCAGTCCATCAGTATTGTCGCTATCAACGATCTCGGTGAACCCGCCATTAACGCCCACCTTCTAGAGTTTGATACGGCACATGGTCGGTTTGCCTATGAAGTGACCTCGGGAAAAGATTTTTTGACGGTCGACGGTGATCGTATTGCTGTATTCAACGAGCGGTCACCCGCTCAGCTTCCCTGGAAAGAGTTGGATATTGATCTTGTGCTGGAGTGCACAGGCCTGTTTACAGCGCGGGCTACTGCAGCCGGACACCTCGAAGCGGGTGCACAACGCGTTTTGGTGTCTGCGCCCACCAAGGACGCTGACGCGACGATTGTTTATGGTGTCAATCATGACACTTTGAGGCCAGAGCATCGGGTCGTTTCAAACGCATCCTGCACCACCAACTGTCTAGCTCCCGTGGTGAAGCCACTGCACGACGCGATAGGTCTAGTGAGTGGTTTGATGACGACTATCCATGCCTATACCAATGACCAAAATCTCAATGACGTTTACCACCAGGATTTGTTCAGAGCGAGAGCCGCCGGACAAAGCATGATTCCTACGGCGACTGGTGCTGCTAACGCTATTGGACTGGTGCTACCAGAGCTGCAAGGCCGCCTAGATGGTCTGGCGGTACGGGTGCCCACCCTCAACGTTTCCTTGGTTGATCTGAGTTTTACAGCAGCTCGAGATACATCAGTGGAAGAGGTTAATAGCCTCATGGCAAAGGCAGCAAGCGAGGACGTTTTCGGCATTCTGGGCTATAACGAACGCCCTTTGGTGTCTGTCGACTTCAACCACGACAGTCACTCAGCAAACTTTGACGCCAATCACACCCGCGTAGCTGGGCGCTTGGTGAAAGTATTAGCGTGGTACGACAACGAGTGGGGATTCTCTAACCGCATGCTCGACAATGCCCTAGAGCTGAGCGCGGTCGCTGGGCTCACCACAGACAAAGCGGCTTAGTTGAAACGAAAGCCCCTGACGGTAAACCATAGCTTAAACGTTGCT
>QXYP01000202.1:0-3856 GCA_009886815.1 Halieaceae bacterium | reverse complement strand
CCGGTGGCTTGTTAACCAACCGTTTTACGGTGCATGCCAAAGCTGAAACTGCCCTTTCGGGGACAAGAAAGTCGCGATGGGGGCCTCTGCAGCCTTGCTGATCGTCTTGGCGTGGTTAGCCACTTCAAGCTTTTCCTGCCCGACAATGTGAACCGCACCCCAGCGGCAATCCTCCAGCCGTTTTCTAGACAACGAGATTCTCGCGTGAGGGGCCGTGCTTGGGTGGGTCATGAGTGCGGTATGTAGGGTGCTCAAGCCCTCATGAATTTCTTTCGCGCAGGGAAATAACGAGGCTGTATGGCGGTCACCGCCCATGCCCAAAATAACCACATCAAAGGTCCCGAGCTGCTCAAGTTGGTCGCGAACTTTTGCTAAATTTCTGGCTTCATCGGGGAAGTTTGGCAGCAAGCTTAATAACTGTGCGGCAGCAGCACGTTCCTGAAGCAGATGTTGACGCACCATCGCCTCGTTCGAGGCCTCGTGATCTGATGGCACCCACCGTTCATCAGCTAAGAGCACGGTCACGTGTTCCCAGGGAATATTAACTGTTGCGAGTTGAGCAAAGAGGGGGCGGGGAGTGGAGCCACCCGAAACTACCAGTGTTGCTTTGCCTCTTGCTGTTATGCCCAGCTGCAGGCGATGCGCAATGGTTTTGGCCAATTCTGTATTGAGTGCATCGGGCGATGCGAAGGCTTGGTCAGACATGCCAGCTACGACCGTCTTTTTCAATCAGTAGCTCGGCTTTAGGTGGTCCCCAAGACCCTGCATGATAGGGTTTGGTTTCAATATTTTTTTGGTTGCAGGCGTCGATTAACTCATCGCACCAGCGCCAGCTTTCTTCGATTTCTTCACGGCCAACAAACAGAGACTGATCGCCATTGATCGCATCTAAAAATAGACGTTCATAGGCGTCGGGGATTCTACTCATGCCTGTTGTTTCCCGAAAATCTAAATCCAGCGTATGGTTTTGTAACGATAGTTTATCGCGCAGCGTTTGACGTTTAGACGCCATAGTCAGCTCGATACCCTCGCGAGGTTGCAGCCGAATAATCAACTTGTTTGCTATGTTTGTGCCGCTGCTAAAAATGTTGTGAGGGAGATCTTTGTACTGAATAATAATTTCCGTCAGTTTTTCCGGAACACGTTTGCCCGTTCGCAGATAAAAGGGCACCCCAGCCCATCGCCAGTTGTCGACATGGGCTTTGATGGCAATAAAAGTTTCGGTCTCGCTGTCGGGGCGCTCGCAACCGGCCTCTTCAAGATATCCGGGTACCGCGGCACCTGACGACCAGCCCTGGCTGTATTGTCCTTTAACCACATGCTCAGCCACTTGGTCGACATCGACGCGCCTTAGGGCCTTAACGATTTTAACTTTTTCGTCGCGAATGCTGTCGGCTTCCAGGCTATTGGGCGGCTCCATGGCGACGAGGCAGAGCAGTTGCATGAGGTGATTCTGAACCATGTCGCGAAGCTGTCCGACGCGGTCGTAGTAAGACCAGCGCCCTTCAATGCCGACGATTTCACCAACAGTGATTTGAACATGATCGATACAGTTTGCATCCCATTGACTGTTGATAAAGCGGTTCGCAAAACGCAGCGCTAACAGATTCTGAACGGTTTCTTTTCCCAGGTAATGATCAATGCGATAAATCGATGCTTCGTCAAAGTAGCGCGCCAGGGTTTCGTTAACTTCTTTTGAAGAGGCCAGACATTCGCCGATGGGCTTTTCCAAGACAATTCGGCAGTCACCCGTCAGGCAATTATTGTTGGCGAGATTGTTGCAGATCAGTGCAAAAATACTGGGGGGCGTAGCCAGATAAAACAAGCTGACACGGCTATCGTCGAGTGTTTCTCTGATGCTGCTGTAATTGTCACCCTTGGTGAAATCAGCGCCTACATATTGAAAGTGCCTTGAATAATGTTGCCACTCGGCATCGCTGGGTGACTCCGAACCCATATAGCCATTCATTCGCTGCCTCAGCCCCTCTAGGAAAACGTCGACGTCAACCTGATCTCTGGCGATGGCGGTAATGCGCAGGTCGCTGGGCAGTAGCTCAGCACGATCGAGCTGAAATAACGCAGGAAAAAGCTTTCTTGCTGAAAGGTCTCCAGACGCACCAAAAATAATAAGGTCAACACCGGTCATTGGGTTAATTCCTTCATATTTGATAACTCTGAGGCCTCAAGACTGAGCGCGGTCACTGCTTGCCAATCACCTGCTTGTACTTTGTCTTTAGGAAGCATCCAGGAGCCGCCGACAGCTTGTACATTGGGCAGGTTGAGGTAATCCAATAAATTATTGGCATGGATGCCGCCTGTGGGGACGAAGCTAATACCTGAAAAGGGGCCAGTAAAAGCCCGAATTGCAGCTGCGCCACCCGAAGTGCTGGCCGGGAAAAACTTTAAGACTTTGAAGCCGGCTTCGGCAGCACGCATGACTTCTGTTGCGGTGACTGCCCCGGGTAGTAGCGGAATATTTTGGTTAATGCTGTGACTGAACAACACTTCACTTTGCCCCGGCGACACAATAAACCGAGCACCTGCATCGACGGCGGCAGAAAAATCATCGCCATTACAGACAGTGCCAGCACCAACATGCGCCTCTGGAACCGCTTCGGCAATGGCTTTAATTGCTGCTAGAGCGCAGCCGGTGCGCAAGGTTACCTCGAGAACCTTTATGCCCCCGGCAACTAATGCTTTGGCCATGGGAATAGCGTCAGCTTCACGGTCGATGACCATAACCGGTATGACAGATGCAGACGCTAGAAAACTATAAGGTTCAGATAGCACGATTAACCTCTGAGAAAGGGGTCATGGAGTGACGCTGCGGCGCCTAAAAGACCGAGTTGGCTATGGGTTACAACAAAGGTAGGAATGTCAGACAGATAATCAGCAAAGCGTCCTTTGGCGAGAAAGCGCGCTCTGAAATCGCTGCGCCGAAGCAAGTCTAGGTAACGGGGAACAATGCCGCCAGCGATGAATATGCCGCCCTTAGCCCCTAAAGTTAGGGCAAAATTGCCGGCGGCTGCACCCAGTACGGCAAAAAACATGGCCATAGTTTCTCTGGACAAAGCGTCATCTGCGGTCAGGGCCGCAGCGCCAATTTCAGCGGCGGTGTTGTATTTTATTTTCAGATTTCGATGGTAGGCGAGTGCCTGATAAATATTATTGATGCCTTCTCCACAGCAAAGCCTTTCAATGGAGACCCGACCATAACGTGCTCTTAAGAAATCGAGCACGGCGGCTTCTACGTTGGTAACAGGGGCAAAGTCGACGTGCCCGCCTTCTCCACTGATCACTAGCGGATCGCCTGTGTGCGTGGTTGCTAGGGTTGCGACGCCGAGGCCGGTACCGGGTCCTAGTGCGACACAAGGGGCTCCGGGTTCAGCACGGCCGCCGCCTACTTTTTCGAGGTCACTTTCGGATAGCAGAGGAAGAGCCCGGGCAGCAGCGGCAAAATCATTAATAATTTGCACCGACTGCAGCCCCAGCGCGGTCATCACCAGTTTTCGATCAAATCGCCAGGCACTGTTAGTAAAGCTCACAGGCTGTACATCGGGAGGTCCCGCCACTGCGAGGCAGGATTGGCCTGCGTCGCTCATGGATAAACCACCTTTAACAAGATCGGATTGAAGCTGCTCTAAGACGTTGTTAAATGTTGGGAATGCCGCGACTTCATAGGAGCCAATTAATTGATACTGATCTTTTTGATCATCACAGATACCAAAGCGGGCATTGGTGCCACCGATATCTCCTAACAAATGCCATTTATCAGCCATCTTAGCTGACCTCAGCTCGTGCAGTTTGGTGAGTGAAATGCGTGGTGGCGTTAAAGAGGAAGCTAGCGCCTTGCTCA
>QXYP01000201.1 GCA_009886815.1 Halieaceae bacterium | reverse complement strand
TCCCACCAATGTGGAGCCTCTTATCTCTTCACCCAGTACCGCCCAGATTAAGATGAGGGACAGTGGCGGCGACAAAAAGATCAGTGTCGAAATCTGCGCGGTGTTGCGCGTGAGCTTCATCGCTTTAAGCCAGAGAATGAAGCTTAATCCCATTTCAAAAAAGCCAATATAAAGGCCTCCTGCCAGAGCTTGCCAGGGTAAATTGAGCAAACTCCCTGTGAACAGAGATAGGGTGAGTAGGATGGCGGTGGCAGAGGTGAACCCGACAAACAAGCCTTGAACCGGCGGCGTACTAATCCGGGTATTGCCAATCCAGTAAAGGGCCCACAACAACGTTGAGCCTATCGCCAACCCCACGCCTGTCGGATCAGACAGCTCAAAAGTCAGCACTTCGCCTCGGGTCGCAATAACAAAAACCCCGCAATAGCTAACGAGCGCATAAACAATATCGCGACCCTTTAGCGCCTGACCCAACAGTGGTGCCGCAAGCAGCGGCAGTACCAAGCCCCAGGTATAGTTAATCGCCATAGCTTCCTGAGCGGGTAATTTGGCATAGGCACCAAACAGCAAAAAATAATAGAGCGTTGGATTAATCAAGCCCAGGGCCAAGAGCCGCGCCCACTCAGCGCCCTTGATCTGATTCAGTGTTCGCATCTCACCTGAGACGACAAGAATTGTTCCTAGAAAAAACCATGAGGTAACGCTTGCCAGAGTGACTAGGGTCAGGGGTGAAACAAAGTCGAGGCTTAGATTAAAAACGGTTGCGACGGTACTCCAAAGTACAACGGCGCCCGAACCTAATAATACGGCCTGTTTGTCAGATGTCTGGGAATTCACCGGCGAGTCATGCCGCTTAATCTAAGGCGCTGAAATCTGATCAAGGGCCGCGGCTAACTGCTGGTAGCTACCGCCATTAGTGACCTGAGTGTAGCCTTGAGCTTGTAGCGCTTCTGCTGCCATGCCCGAACGATTACCGCTTCGACAGTACAGTACCAGGGGTGCATCGCTGGGCAGTGCCAATGCCTGAACGCCGGCAACGATATCGGTATGAATAATAGACAGTGCACCCGGCAGGGCGCCGTCGGCGATTTCAATGGGTGTTCTGACATCGATAACGGTAGCACCTTGGCTAATGAGTGCTACGGCATTTTGCGTGTTCTTATCGGGCATTTCAGCGCCTCCATAGGCCGACCATAAAAGGAGCAGCAGTCCAAGATACGTTGGCTTCATATTGGGTTGTTCTCCTGCAGCGCGGGATCTCCCGCTAGCCTATCGTGTGATCAAAGGTTTTGACACCACGCCAGTCTATCCTGACTTGTATTACAACCTTAAAACTGCGAGGTTGGCTAATCTTTTAATTAGAGGAGTTCGCTCATGCGATCTGTCCTTTTGGCGGTATCTTTACTGGCTTGCCATCAGGCTGCAGCATGGTCAGATCATGCCAGCCTCGCGTGGCCGATGCTGCGCTCAGATACCCACCTAATGCAGCCAAGCGTGGTGGTTGAGCCACTGGATGTTTTTTTGGAGGCGGAAGCCTCCGGTATTGCTGAGTTATTGAATCGCATAGAAATCGCAATGATCGCGGGAAACCCAGACTATCCGCCTACGCCCACGGCGTTGCGTTTTAACGCTTCCGATGTCAGTGATCGGCGGGGTCGGTTTATCGCCGCGCTCAGGATAAGCCCAAGATTGGAATACAGCTTGTACCGACAGGTGATGACCGATGATGTGATTTCGGCTTCAGATGAGACCCTGGCTTGGTCAGAACTTTCCTACCTACCCAGCGGCGATGCAGAACAGGAGCGGCTGTACTTATCGCTCTCGTCTGGAGCCCGCGTTAGCCCCGCGCATATTTTATCCAGCGCCAGTGACGAGCCTGACTTGGGCATGGATGTGGGGCTATACAGTGATAATGACACTGAAGTGGGCGCCCAATACGGGCTGGGTGAGCAACCCTTTGGCAATCCAAACCTTCCCTATGGGTCGCAAGCGCCGCTACACATGGGGTTCTACCACTTGGATGCCCTGACTCAATTCGCGCAACCCAGCCTAAAGCGCACTCTGCCCTTATGGCGGGTTATACAATATGAAGAATTGGCCCGTTTGGCCTTCGCGAGTGGACATGAGTATTGGGGGTGGCGGTTTATGGGTTGGGCGCTGCATTATATTGGCGACCTTACTCAGCCTTACCATACCGACCCTTTGCCCGGGGTGAGTCTAATGTCAGCGTTGTGGTCGTTGGTCATGGGTGAGACTAATGACCTAATTCAGCTTGTCTCCAACCGTCATGGCGTGCTCGAGTCCTACCAATATCGTCGGGTGCAGGCGTTAATGCAGCAAGGTGCCTGGCAAGCGCCTTTACTGCGGTCGATTTCAGAGCCCCAGACAGCCTGTTTCACGCCAGACGGCGTCGTGTCAGATCTGACTGCTCAGTCCGTTGTTATGGGTGCGGCACTCGATGCCACTCTTTCAGAGCAAGTGCCCTCGCGCTACGTGAGTGACCCCAGTTTTGAGTGGGTCGGTTCTGAGTTTCAGACCGATGTTGTTGCGTTGATCAGTGCTGAGGTGGGTGACTCGGCCATTGACGCATTGGATGCCGAGCTAGGGCTGCACCTGCGAAGATTTTCATACTATTTGCAAGGTTGGATTACCCACGCCAGAACGTTGGCGCGTGGTGCTGATTGATCTTGATGACCTCGCTACTGCGTAATCTCTGAGAATGGCGGGGTCGTCTTGAGGCCAAAATTTAGTAACATGCCGCAGCACTCATTGCTGAGTAAGGAACAACGATGCTGTTAAGAAACGTGATTCTGATAACTTGCTGTTTCCTCTGCATCGCCACCTCATCTGTGGTGCTTGCTGAGGGCAGTGATGCCGGCGACCAGCCCTTGATGGGCCCGGTTATACCCGACTATGGCCCTGTTCTCATGCCCCCAGCCGGCTTTTATAGCTTAGATTCTGATACCCATTACAAGGTATCTATTGATATTGGTAAGACGGCCGATTTTCCAGGTGATAGAAATCTTAAACTGACTTCTGTGGCGCGTTTTCTCAACATGTATGCCCAACAGGGTATTCCCCCAGAAAATATAGAATTTGCCGTTATCGTGCACGGTATGGCCGCCAATGATTTACTGTCAGACGAGGCTTATCAGACGCGTTTCAACGACCCAAACCCCAATACTGAATTGTTAGATCAGCTGCAGGGAGCTGGGGTAAAAATTTATCTTTGTGGTCAGACCGCGGCCTTTCGCAAGATTGGGTGGGATGAAATTCGCCCTGAAGTTGTCGTCGCCTTGTCCGCGATGGGTGCCCACGTGCGTTTGCAGCACGAGGGTTTTACCCTCATCCCCTTTTAGTTTTATGACGATCACTGGCTTTGCTCTCGACCCGCGGTTAGCCGCTGATACCCGACCGGTGGCCCGTTGGGGGCTCAGTGATGTGCTTCTTATGAATGATGCGCGTTTTCCCTGGGTCATACTCGTGCCACGGATTGCCGGGGTAACCGAGTGGTTTGATCTCGCTGAAGGTGAGCGGGCAACGCTGCTCAACGAAACGCTAGCGCTGGGTAAAGCCATGCAAACACTATTTAACGCTGAAAAAATCAATACCGCGGCACTGGGCAATGTCGTTTCGCAGCTGCATGTGCATGTTGTTGCCCGTTATGCTCGCGATGCGGCTTGGCCGGCACCGACATGGGGTTTTGGGCAAGCTGAGCCCTATGAAAGCGAAGCGCTGATCAATACCCTAGACCGCCTTAGCCGCGAGTTGCCTAGTCTGTGAAGTGTTTGCTGCAAAGGGTAACGAAGGCCGCCGTCGACGTTGATGGCGATCGTATAGGGGCCATTGATTCTGGCCTTTTAGTCTTGGTGGGCTTTGAAAAAGACGACGACCCCAACCGTATTGAGCGCATGGCTGAGCGCCTTCTTGGCTACCGTGTGTTTAGCGATAGTGAGGGGCGTATGAACCGATCGACACGCGACGTGGTTGGCGACCTGTTATTGGTCCCCCAATTCACGCTGGCCGCCGATACCAATAAAGGCACGCGTCCAAGTTTTTCCAGCGCCGCAGACCCAGGGGTTGCCCATGGTTTTTTCGATGAGTTTGTTGAGTTATTAAAAGCGCGGCATGAGGGTCGTATTGCAACGGGCCGCTTCGGCGCCGATATGCAGGTGAGTCTTATTAACGACGGACCCGTTACATTTTTGCTGGAAACTTGATGAATGGCCTTCCTTACTGATGTCTAACCCCGCCAGCCCCAACACGAATTATGGTCGCCGCGGTTTCTTGGATGCCTTGGTCTTGGTGATCCCCGCCATTCCTTTTGCTTTGGTTTTTGGTCTGGCGGTGCGGGAATCGGGAATAGCGATTTGGCTGGGTTGGAGCTCATCTCCCATTATGTTTTCCGGCGCGGCGCAAATTACCTTGATTACGCTTCTGGGGGAGGGGGCGTCTGTAGCCGCCGCTGCCACCGCGGCACTGGTGGTGGGCGCTAGGCACCTGTTTTATTCGTTTTCTATGGCGCCAGTGATGCAGCGTCAGCCACCGTGGTTTCGTTGGTTTGCGCCCTATATGTTGGTTGATCAGGTATTTGCCTTGTGTGTGGGCAAGCAGGACTTACCGGCCGCTGATTTTCGCCGTTACTATCTGGCTGCGGGGATGACCTTCTGGCTGTTTTGGATGACCTTTACGGCCTTGGGGTTGTTTGTCGGGCCCGTGCTACCTACTGGACTGGATATTACCTTTGCAACCCCTGTTTTATTTATGGGCCTGTTGGTCACTACCATTGATAGCTGGCAAAAAGCGTTGGTCGCTGTCTTCGCCATGTTGGTGACCTTTTTGTTGGCCGAGATGCCCAGTCGCAGTGGCTTGCTGATTGCAGCCTTGGCGGGACTCATTTTGGGTTTGCTGCTTGAGCGATTTCGACGATGACGATTTTGCTGACCATCTTAATAATGGGTTTGGGCAGTTATGCGATGCGCGCTGTTTTCATTCTCTTGTTGTCTAACCACAGCTTTCCACCCTGGGCCCTGAAGGCTTTGGAATATGTGGGGCCTGCTGTTATGGCCGCCTTAGTAATGACCATGCTACTGAGCCCGGAGGGGGGGCAGGCTCCCAGAGTTTATGAGTGGGCAGGGCTGGCCACCGCAGCAGTGGTTGCATTGCTTACCCGAAACCACATTTACGTTTTAACCCTGGCTATGGCGGTGTATTGGGGCTTGGGTTACTTGCTGGGGTAGTTCACCGCGACGGGGCGCTCAGTAGTCGTGATCTTCCATTCGCAGGGGCAGTTGCTCGAAATGTTCGGGAAAGTCAGGGCTCAGGCGCACGCCAAGACCTAATAGGCGCACCGGTAGATCGCGTCTTGCTAGGCCATCTGCGAGCAGCTCCTGATAGTCAGTCAGCGTGGCCGCAGTACCCACGCGCTCGACGGTTGTGGTCGAGAAATCACGGAATTTGATTTTGACGTAGGCCTTTTGAATCCGTGAGCCTAGCTTGCCTTTGTCGATACGACCGCGGAGTTCCTCGAGTAGCCCTGGCAGCTTGTCTAAACAAGGCTGCCCGTTCTTTAGGTCTTGAGTGTAGGTGTGCTCCACGCTAATCGACTTGCGAACGCGGCTGGTATTTACCGGGCGATTATCCCGTCCATGGGCGCGCTCGATTAGCGTCTGGGCGAAACTGCCAAAGCGCCGCTTGAGTGCCCGCGCTTCGGCTCTGCGAAGGTCAGTGCACTTGTGAAAGCCCATGCGATTGAGTTTGTCAGCGGTCACCGGCCCGACTCCCGGAATTGCCCGCACTTCTAAAGCTGCGGTGAAGGCATCAACCTCCTCGGGAGTAACAACTTTCTGGCCGTCGGGTTTATTCCAGTCAGAGGCTACTTTGGCGACGAATTTATTAATCGAAACACCGGCAGATACGGTGATGTTTATTTCCTGCTTTATTTGTTCACGGATCGCTTCAGCGATTCGTGATGCTGACCCGTCAAAGAGGTCGCTATCGCTCACATCAAGATAGGCCTCATCGAGGGATAGGGGTTCAATGAGATCGGTAAATTGTTCAAAGATCTCATGCATTTGCAGTGACACTTCGCGATATTTTGGAATGTTCACGGGCGCGACGACCAAATCAGGACACAGGCGGTAGGCCTGTGATGTGGGCATTGCCGAGCGGACGCCAAATTCTCTGGCCGGGTAATTACACGTCGTTAACACACCTCGGCCTTCGGCACTCCCGCCCACGGCGAAGGGGCGATTGGCTAGGCTCGGGTCATCCCGCATTTCAATAGCGGCGAAGAAACAGTCGGCATCGATGTGAATGATTTTTCGCAAATGTGCTCACTTCGCTCTATTTTTCTGCATTGCCATATTTGAGCAGAATTGGACCCAGCTTAACCAGATTGGGGCACGGGTGGCACCTACTGCGCGGTTTAAATTATTGGGGTGATCACAGTGATTACATCCTACTTAGCCATCAGGAGCTTGTTATGAAAAATTATTTAGCCGCGACATCGGCTTTTACACTTTCGGCGTTGCTCGTCGTTCAACCCGCCAGTGCCATTGAGACCTCCACCAAGCAGGATCTAACCGCCTTGACGACCATTGCGGTCGCCACAGCAGCGGCGGGGCCTGTGGGTTTTATTTTAGGTGGCATTGGTGCCGGCTGGATGGTGGATCAAGTGGCCGCAGCAGACGAGCTTGCCGTAACCGAGCAAGTGCTTGTAGATACTCAGGCTGACCTCGCCTCGGCTTATACCGAGCTGGACCAGGTGAACGCTGATTTAGCAATGGTGCAGCAGGAGCAGGAACAATTTGCGAAGCTGGCACTCGAGCAGCTACAACTTGAGATGTTGTTTAAGACCAATGACAGCCGTTTAACCGCTGGTGGGGAGAATCGACTCGCTTTGCTGGCCACTTTCTTAAAGCGCAACACAGGTTTAACGGTGCGGATTGAGGGCTATGCTGATCCTCGGGGTGACTCAGCGAGCAACATGGCGCTCTCTTTAGCCAGAGCAGAGCGGGTGGCGCAACAACTGCTAGATTCCGGTGTGGCTTCGAATCGAATGACCGTATCGGCTCACGGAGAGAGTCAGGCCCTTGCCATTGAAGGTGATACCGACGCTTACGCATTAGACCGCCGGGTGCACATAGCGCTAGATCAGGGCGCGGGGCATAGACAGGTGGCAGAAGTCACACTTAGTGGGGCTTAAAAATAGTAGGGCTTAAAAATAGGGGCGTTTAAAAATAGGGGCGTTTAAAAATAGTGGCGCTTAAAAACCACAGACAGGTTATTAGCGGGCATGGGGATTACCTCCATCAATGCGAGCTGGCGCTTTGCGGCAGCCAAGGTGACCTTCTCAAGATCCCGAATGCCCCATTCGGGATCTCGACTTTTAAGGCTGTGGTCGAAGGCCATATTTGAAGGCGAGGTATGTTCGCCCTGCTGCCTAAACGGACCGTACAGATACAAAACGCCATCTGCTGGGAGAATACGTTGTGCCCCGTCCAGCAGCGCTTCACAGCATTGCCAGGGTGCAATGTGAATCATATTAATAGCGACCAGAGCGGTGATCGCGGGGTTCATCGGTTGTGTTTCCACTGGCCATGGCTGAGTTAGAACATCGATCAGCACAGGGGCTTGGAGGTTGCTGCTGGGTTCAGCATCTCGCCATTGGTTGATCATGCCCAGACAGTGCTCGTTGCGATCACTGGGTTGCCAAATGCGCGGGCTAAGTTTTGGGGCCGCGTAAACGGCATGTTGCCCGGTGCCGCTGGCGATCTCGAGAACCATACCGGTATCAGGGAGGACTCGCTTTAAAACGTCCAAGATAAACCGGCGATTGCGCTCGGCGGCAGGTGATGTCTCTAGGGTCATGAAACTTTCTCCGGGGGTTGTGCCTTGGTTCGCATCCCCGCATTATCTAGCGCCAGCCTGTATCTCGTACAGGCCTGTTATTTTTTTACCGGAGTAAAATTGGCTATGAATGCAGAAAGACAGTACGACGTTGTGGTTTTTGGTGCGTCAGGATATACGGGCCGCTTAGTCGCGGAATACCTGAATGAACAGTACCCCACCGCTGATTTTAGTTGGGCTATGGCGGGCCGCTCCATTGAAAAACTCACTGCTGTCCGGAGTGAAATGGGTATTTCTGAGGCCATTCCCCTTATTGCTGTCGACAGTGACGATCCCGCTTCCCTAGAGGCCATGGTCAAATCTGCAGGTGTTGTGATTACCACCGTAGGGCCTTATCAGCTTTATGGGGAGGAGCTGGTAAAGCAGTGCGCGACACACGGTACAGATTATGTAGATCTCAGTGGTGAGCCCGCCTGGATGCATCACACCATTGCCATGTACAACAGCACGGCGAAGGCCTCGGGCGCCCGCATTGTTCATTCTTGTGGCTTCGACTCTATTCCCTTTGATCTGGGGGTCCTTCACCTTCAAGAACACGCTAAGGCGGTCACGGGAAACACCGTGAGTCGGGTGAAAGGTCGTGTTCGCGCAATGAACGGCAGTTTCTCTGGTGGCACGATTGCTTCTTTAAGAGCCACGATGAAAGCAGCCTCGGCACAGCCTGAAATTATTGCAACGCTCATGAACCCTTTTGCCCTGACGGAGGGTTTCACCGGGCCGGCCCAGCCCGATGGTGATAAACCCCAGTACGATGAGGAGCTCAAGAGCTGGTCGGCGCCTTTTATTATGGCCGCGATTAACACCAAAAATATTCACCGCTCGAACTTTCTGATGGGTCATCCCTACGGTGAAGATTTTGCTTACGACGAGATGATGCTCACCGGTGATGGTGACCAAGGTAAGGCTGTGGCAGATATTGTTGCGAAAGATAAAACTTTAGCGGAGAGCCCATTGAAACCCGGTGAAGGGCCCTCTGCAGAGGAGCGTAAAGCCGGAAATTACGAGGCTATTTTTGTGGCGCAGGGAGCCGGTGGCGAAATGTTGATTACCTCGGTGGCGGGAGATCGCGATCCAGGCTACGGGTCGACTTCAAAGATGTTGGCCGAAGCGGCGCTTTGCTTACTGGAAAACCCCGACCTAGGGCAGGGTGGGGTAATGACCCCGGCTGCGGCTATGGGACAACCGTTAATAGATCGCTTGCAGGCAAACGCAGGCATCACTTTTAAAGTCGAGTCGCCATGACACAAACTGCCAGTGCAGTAGGGTTGCGCCTGCGCTCCTGCTCACTGGCACTCGCCGTTGTGTTGGTGGCGTTGCCCGCTCACAGTGACACGGCGGCGGCACGGTGTGATGTGTATCCTCTGGGTGAGTCCAAAGCCTCAAAAAGCCTGCCCTGTCAGTTTTCTCAGCGCCAGGGCTATGTGTCTATTACTCGCAGCGATGGCATTGCGTACCATCTCAGTCCAAAGGATGACGCGGTAGGGAACTACCTTGATCAAGATGGGCAGCCGGTTTATCGCCGGTCAGGGCTGGGCGCAGAGGGGCTTATCTTCCAAATGCCTGAGCTCAGCGTTTATGTTTACTGGGACGCGACCCTACAAGACGCCAATTCTGCTTTATAGCGGTGAAGCGCGTTTTCTGGGTTTAATTCCCCTACTTAACGAGCGCTGCGCCGTGTATGAAGACCGCATTCAAGGTGCGGTGCAGCCTTAGTGGGGTCTACATTGACAGGCCCTGTGGGTAATCCGTACCGGGTCAGGTACCGATCAATGTCGGCTTCACTGCTGTGTAAGAAAGGTGCCAGCTTTAGAATCCCCCGATCATCCCAGCTTGCCGGGCGCAACTGGGCCCGAAAGCTTGTTTCCTCAGCACGAATTCCCGTTAGCCAGATATGGGGTCTTAGCGCTGTTAAGGCTCTTTCGAAGGGTTCAATTTTTACCAGATCGGCCAGTTGCGCACGCTGTTGTTCATTCAAATTTTCAGTGTCTGCGGCACCTATGGCCCTCAGGCAGCGAAGGGGCGTTAACTGAGGACGATAGGTTAAAAGGTTCAGATCGAGTTGACGCACTAAATTACGAGAGAACTCTCGCGTGCGGGCGGGGGCAAACCCTGAATCGATCCAAAGTGTAGGCAGCCCGGGCCCGAGCTTATTTGTCAGATGCAGCATGGCGGCAGACTGGGGACCAAAGCTGGTGCTGGTGACAACTGACAAGTTTTGCGCCAAGGCCCATCGCACGATCGTTTCCGGTGAGGCGCTATCCAACGTATCGTTTAGACCCTCTAAGTCCCAAGCGACATCTTGTCTGGCGCGAGCGATGCTATTCATGACTCAACCTTAGGCGCTTTGTAGCCAGTACAGTGGATTAGTCTGCTGCGTTTTGAGCACGGCCGAGGCTTCAGGCCCAAGTTCTTTGGCAAGTCCCGTCACCTCACCAATGATGACCAGAATGGGTCCTGCCTCTAAACAGAGTTTGCCTGCCGCCACCTCCGCATGCCCCAGCTGACCGTGAACAACCCGTTGTCGTGGCGTTGTGGCATTTTGGATGAGCGCAAAGGGTGTGGCGGCTGTGAGCCCCGCCTCTAGCAGCCGCTGTGCTATGGCCTTTAGGTGCGTAAAACCCATATAAATCACCAGCGTCTCCTGCTTCAGGGCTATGGCCTGCCAGTCAGTTTCGGCTTGCTGTAGTGCCAGATGCCCCGTGATAAACCGTACCGAGCGGGCTACGCGGCGATGGGTCAATGGTATGCCTGTGGCAGCCGCTGTGGCGCTGGCGGTCGTGATACCGGGCACGACCTCCACAGGAATGCCTGCCTGCACTAAAGCGAGGGCTTCCTCACCTCCACGACCGAATAAATACGGGTCACCACCCTTTAGCCGACAAACGGTAAGGCCTTGCCCACCCAGCTCAACGAGGCGTTCGTTAATACGATCTTGGGGTGTGGGGCAGTGTCCTCTGCGCTTGCCAACATCTTCCATTTGCGCATCTCTACGGGCCAAGCTCAGTACTTCCGGACTGACGAGCTTGTCGTACAGCACAACATCGGCCTCCTGCAGCCGTTGCAGGCCTTTCAGTGTTAGTAGCGATGCATCTCCGGGGCCAGCCCCTACTAGGGTGACACGCCCTTGAGGTTTGTGCTCTGAGTCTAGGGCAGCGGTGAGTATGCTGTCGGCAAGGGCGGGTTCATTGCTGAGGGCAGCTTGACCTGCAGGGCCACTGAGATGCCGTTCCCAAAACTGCCTGCGGGTACTTACGGTGTCGATAACTTGACGCACACGCAGCTGCCATCGATCGGCGAACTCCGCCAAGCGCTCTAGCCCCTGTGGCAGGGCCTGTTCTAATCGGGTGCGAACAAACCGGGCCAAAACCGGCGAGCTACCGCCGGTGCCAATGCCAATCTGAATACGACCCCGAGATACAATGGCGGGTATGAAGCCTTGGGAGAGTTGTGGTGCGTCGACAACATTCACGAGCATCCGCTCTGATTCAATCCAGGGCATCAGCGCTTCGGTCCAAGCATTGACCTCAGCAACCACGACTAAAACATAGCGGGTTTGCGGATCTCGATTGCACTGCTCGACGCGCGCACGTTCGTCTTCGCTGGGCGCGGTGTGCCAGTGAGTGATGTTGGCATCGCGCTCTTGTAGCAGTCGCGCTTTAGCCTCGGCGGCCTCGCCGGTGCCTATGAGTAAAACTGGGCGTGAGGAAATCTGCAGTTGAAAGGGCAGTGGGGCGTTCATGCGCTTTTCTTCAACGGCTGACTGGACGGGGTTGCAGGTTGGTAGTGATGTGGAAAGGGTGAAAGATGATGGGGCTTGAGGTGCTGCCACTCATCATCGGTCAATTCCAGCACATCAAAACCGACACGAAAACCATAAGCCAACCGATCTAGCCCTACGGGGCCAACGCCTACCAATGTACCGGTGTAGCCTTCGGCGCGAAGGAGCGCCGCCGCCGAAAAGGCCTTGCCGTCTACTGGGCTGTCAAAGGCAAAGGCAATCATCGACAGATCGCCAACCGTTGTTATATCGCTATCTGTCGTGTCTAGGGCCTCAGGAGGGGTTAAGGCGGTCACTTCGCCCTGTGGGTTAATGAGTGGCATAGCTGATTTCCTTGAGGTAATCGACACCAATTCGATCGACAAATCCGAGAAAATATTCGCCGGCTTGTCGTTCCAAAAGATAGGTGTCAATTAGGCGTTTGATGAGGGGCAGCACGTCGTCATGAGGCACCGCAGGCCCCAGCCGTTTACCCAACGTAGCGCCTTGCTGATCGCGGCCACCCAAAGTAATTTGGTACCAGGGCTGCCCTTTTTTCTCGACACCCAAAATGCCAATGTGGGCGATATGATGATGGCCACAAGCATTCATGCAGCCTGAAATTTTGACTTCTAACGGGCCAATATCGACCTGTTCATCGAGATCAATAAATGTGTCGTGCAGGGCTTCCGCAAGGGACAACGAGGGGGCATTGGCTAGGCTGCAAAAGTCTAGGCCGGGGCAAGCAATGCTGTCTGAGATAAGCCCCAAGTTTGGGTGCGCTAAATCATGTGCACTGAGAGCCTCCAATAGCGCCTCGAGATCGCTCTCTGCAACATGGGGCAATATCAAATTTTGGTCATGGGTCGTACGTATTTCCGATTGGCTAAATTGATCGGCCAAATCGGCAATGACGTCCATTTGCTGCGCCGTGACATCACCGGGAGCAGTGCCCGGTCGTTTCAGTGAAATAAACACCGAGCGATACCCCATAATGCGGTGGGGTTTGGTGTTCTGAAGATACCAGCGCTGGAATTCCGCTGAACCTCGGTGTTCCTCAATGGGACGTGGTTGAAGGGTGCAGGCAAAACTGTCGCCTAAATCTTGGAGTGTTTCGGGGCTTATTTTTAAATCACTGTCGTGGTCAGTGAGGTAGCGGTGCGTCACGGCTTCCCTGAAGGCCTCTACCCCCATGGCGTTGACTAATATTTTGATCCTTGCCTTGTACTTGTTGTCACGCCTGCCCGCGAGGTTATAGACCCGAAGCACCGCGGTGAGCCAGTTTCGCAGCTCGTCTAAGGGTAGATCTGCCAGCAGACGGTGTCCTAACAGCGGTGTTCGTCCCAAGCCGCCGCCCACCCAGAGGTCAAAAGCCAGTCCGTGAATGGCATGTGTTTTCACGCGAATGCCAACGTCATGGACTTCGATGGCCGCACGATCTTCTTCAGTGGCGACCACCGCGATCTTAAATTTTCTGGGTAAGTAGGCGAACTCTGGATGGAAGGTTGACCACTGACGTATGAGTTCACAAACCACCCTGGGGTCAATGGCCTCATCGGGCACTGTGCCTGCGAGTGGATCTGTGGTCGTGTTTCTGACACAGGCTCCACTGGTTTGAATGGCATGCATTTGTACTGTCGCGAGCTCTCCCAGCACCTCAGGAACCTGCTCCAATGCCAGCCAGTTGAACTGAATGTTTTGTCGGGTTGTGAAATGCCCATAGCCACGATCGTACTGGCGAGCAACCTGCGCTAGGTGGCGCAGCTGATAGCCCGCCAATGCGCCGTAGGGAATGGCCACACGGAGCATGGGCGCATGCCGTTGGATATACAGGCCATTCTGCAGCCGCAGAGGCATGAATTGTTCCTCAGGCAGCGTGCCCGCTAAGTAGCGAGTCATTTGCTCAGAAAACTGACTGACTCTGGCGTCTACAATAGCCTGGTCGATGGTGTTGTATTTATACATGGCGCAGTAAGGTCGCAAAATGAATACGCCGACTGTACGCAAAGCCGACAATGGTTAAAAAGAATAAAAAAACATTCATATATTCCTTTAGGTTTTAAGGGGCGAATTGATGGGTGCCGTTATGGCTGGCGGTGTTTGGCGGTTATGTGGGGTGCCTGTGCCGATGCTGGAAGGTCGTAGACAACATTGGGTGGGCGCACTTAGCCCTGGGGTAAAACTGTGGGTGACGGACAGGAGTCCTCGGGTTGCACCCGTACTGAGATAAAGCTGGGTAATAAGCGTGAATCCGGCTAAGGGTGAATCCAACTACCCATGAATCCAGCTACCCGTGAATACAGCTATCCGTGAATCCAGCTATCCGTGAATCCAGGCACCCGAATATAGTGGCGTGTGCTTGAAGAACAGCGATAAACTCGACGGGATCAAAGTGATTGATTCAGTGGGAGACTACCCGATGCGTTTGCCAGTCAT
>QXYP01000200.1 GCA_009886815.1 Halieaceae bacterium | reverse complement strand
AGATTTCGACACTGATCTTTTTGTCGCCGCCACTGTCCCTGATCTTAATCTGGGCGGTACTGGGTGAAGAGATAAGAGGCTCCACATTGGTGGGACTCGCCATGATTCTCACAGGACTCGCAATGCAGCATTGGCCCCGGGCTCGCGCCCAATCAACCTGAAGCGAGGGACGCGGTCTTGAGCAAAGCAAAGACCTGCTGAGATGTCGTAATCTTCAATTCATTCAATGACGCCCGTGTCATACGTACCCGAAGACTCTGCCCACCCACAGCAATCAGCACGTCCGCAAAGGGCGATAGCGTATCGATACGGATTTCGCTGACAACGGCGGGTAACACATTACGGATCGAAATGGCTTCGGGCTTTTCTAAAGCAATGGCAATATCGGTTGCAAAAACCCGTATTCGGACCTTGTCACCGGGGGAAGCAACCAAACCTGACAACGATAGCGACTGCCCTCCGAACGCTAGAGAGGTCAGCTGATAGTCAGGATCATGGGCAGTGACCTGAGCGGTAATCATCGAGCTAGCCGCTTCTCGACCCGCCACCTCGGGTAAATCAAGTTGCGCCAAAACCTCAGTCACCGAACCCAGGGCAGCGCAGCTGCCGCCACGAAGTACCAGCAGCTGGTCAGCCAGCTGGGTCAACTCATCGAGGGTATGGGCAACATACAGAGTAGGAATTTTGAAACGATCAATCACTTGGCGCAGGTAAGGCAGCAATTCAACTCGATAACCCATGTCTGCGGCTGACAGCGGCTCATCGAGCAACAGTAGTTGAGGCCCGCTCATCAGGGCTCTGGCGAGGGCTACACGTTGACGCTCCCCTCCAGACAGCCCGGCAGGTCTACGCGCGAGCAACCCCTCGAGACCCAGAGTTTTGATGACCTCGGCACGGGGTAACAGCTGACCCACGGCGCGATTAGCGGCAAAATTTAGGTTGCCTGCCACCGTAAGATGCGGAAATAAACGTGCATCTTGAAAAACCATACCGATGCGCCGCTTGTGGGGGGGCACGAAAATGCTGTGCGAAGTATCCAGCCAGGCGCTGCCGCCAAACTCAATGACCCCTCGCTCAGTTCGATCCAACCCCGCCAAAAGTCGCAGTAGCGTGGTCTTACCCGCACCGTTATGACCGAGCACCCCCAACACCGTATCAATGTTGAGCTCCTCGCTGATTTTCAGAGAAAAGTCACCGAGGGGCTTTTCGAGATCAATACGTAACCGCGTCATCGCTTTAACCCCCAGATCCTAGCCGAAAGGCGAAACGACGGTTCAAGCCATAGACCGTGAGCAGCACCACAAAGGAAAATCCCATTAAGATGGCGGCCATGGTGTGGGCACTGCCGTAATTTAGGGTTTCTACCGCTTCGTAGAGGGCCACCGACACCACCCGGGTTTCTCCGGGTATGTTGCCACCAATCATCAACACCACACCGAACTCACCCAAGGTATGGGCAAACACCAGCACCGCCGCGGTCAAGTAACCCCGTCGGGACAACGGTAGTGCCAAGCGAAAAAAGCGGTCTAAAGGCGAAGCCCCCAGGGTAGCTCCAGCCTCGAGCACGCCCTCACCAACACTCGAAAATGCCCCTTGGATCGGTTGTGTCGCAAAAGGCAGGGAATAAATGGCTGATGCAATCACTAAACCGGTAAAGCTGAAGTTCAGTGGTTCACCGGTAAGGCTAAACCACCAGGCTCCAGGCCCGCTGTCTGGAGCAAACAGCAGCAGTAAATAAAAGCCCATAACCGTGGGAGGTAACACTAAAGGCAGGGCAACCAACGCCTCAACCCAACCGACCCAGGCCCGCCGGGAATGGGCCAACCACCACGCTAGCGGTGTCGCTACAAGCAACAGGATCACCACCGTTAAACCGGCGAGCTGCGTCGTCAGCAAGAACGCTTGCCAATCAATATTCATGCTGCTGATCACCCTCCCACGGCCAAGTACCCCAGAGATTTCAGCATAACCGAGACGTTTTCAGATAACAGAAAATGCCTAAATTCTTGGCCAGCCGGATGTCTTTCCTCGCCTTTTATCAGCACCAACGCCTGCTCAATGGGCTCATGCCACTCTTGAGGAATCATCGCGTATTCGACCCTTGGAACACCTTGTGCCAAAACCTGGCCAAGAGCGACGAAGCCGCCAGGGACCGCTCCTGATGCGATCTGAGTATAAGTGGCGCTGATATTTTGTCCCCGCACGAGGCGTAAATGCTCTGATTTTTTGGGGAAGCGCGCCAAAACTTCAGACGCGGCACGCCCGTAGGGGGCGAGTAAAGGATTGGCAAGAGCCACGGACTCGAAGGCTGTCATGAAATCTGCAGGGATGGGCGGGCCCGGAATGCCGGGCACCCACAGCACCAGCCTGCCCCGGGCATAGACCGCAAAGCTCTGCTCCGTAGCGAGATTCTTCGCGATCAAAGCGCGCGGCCGATCAATGTCCGCGGCCAAAAACAGATCGATGGGCGCACCCTGAGTAATTTGCGCATAAAGTAACCCCGTAGAACCGATGACAAGCCTCACCGGCACCCCGGTCTTTTCGGTAAAGCTTGCCACCAGTTGCTCAGCCGGTTCTGCAAAATTTGCTGCCACAGCAATAATCAAGGGTCTCTCAGAGGACGAATGGGCATGACGGGTCACAATACTGAGGCTGAGACCTAACAGCGCCATCCCTATAACCCATCGAAGCCGCATTTCTGTCACGCCTCTCCCCCGATGTGTGAAGATCTGCAATAGCTGGGAGAAGCGTTCACAGCGAAGGCCTAATCCGTGGGGGCCGGCAGCACACCCAGCTCGCCCAAACGCTCCTGTAAGTAACTAGCGGCGGTGTAGCGAGCCGACAGTTTTACCTCCGGTCGCGGATGCAAGAAAAGCGGCAATGACATACGCCCATAACTTGCCGAATCTGGACTGTGAACCACTCTGTGTGTGGTGGAGGGTAGCCAACCGCCCAAAACCTCCTGCAGCATATCGCCAATATTCACCAACAGTTGCTCAGGTTGGTTAGGAGCCTTAATCCATTCGCCGTTGCGCGCACGAATTTCCAGCCCGGGCCCATCGGCCGCCGGTAGCAGCGTGAGCAAGTTAATATCCTCGTGTGGCGCAGCGCGAGGCGCCGACATTCCTTGAGACATCGGCGGATAATGCAAAACACGCAGCATGCTTTGACGACTCCCTGCAATCATGCCGCTCAAGGGCTCACTCAGGTTCACCATCGCCGCGGGCGGCGCCTCTCGCTCTATGTGGGCCAGCAGCTCACTGGCAAAGTTTATAGCCTGATCAAAATGCGCGGCTAGATGTTCCTGAAGCTTTGGCGGACAACGTCCCCAAGAGTAGTACTGGAAATACTCTTTAAAATCTCGCTGACAACTGCCCTTGGCATGCTCCGCCACTTGCAAAGAAAAATATCCGTCCTGCTGGACGGGATCCATGGCATAGGTCTTGTCCACGCCTGCAGAAAAATAGTGGCGCCACTCTTCGTAGATGGTACGAACACGCGGCATATTCAGGGGATGATCGACTAAGGCACCGAAGCCAAAATCTCGCAAAGATTCGACGAAAAGCTGCGCAAAATTGGGATCCTTGCAGGAAATTAGGGGAAGGACCGACTGCTGCACTGACACCACCTAGGCCCCCAGTGACAGAAAGAGTCCGGCGAGCGCCGCACTCATTAGGTTAGACAGCGTTGCTGCCAGTAGCGCCCGCAAGCCAAATCGTGAGATTTCGTCGCGACGCGCTGGGGCGATGGCACCTAAACCCCCCAATAAAATCGCGATGGACGATAAATTTGCAAAACCACACAGCGCAAAAATCGTGATGGCTGATGCCACCGGTGAAAACTGATCGGCCATATCTGTGTAAGCCACATAAGCCACGAATTCGTTGAGGACTAACTTCTGGCCAATCAGGCTTCCAGCCATGGTCGCTTCAGACCAGGGCACGCCCAACAACCAAGCCAACGGTCTAAAAATAATGCCCAGCAGCCCTTCCAGAGAAAGATCTGCAAGCCCTACCAGCGAGCCACCCCAGCCCAGCAGCCCGTTCACCAAGGCAATCAAGCCAATAAATGCAATGAGCATAGCGGCAATAGCGCCAGCCATACGGAACCCATCCATGGCACCACTGGCCGCAGCATCGACGAGATTGACGTAACTGTCACGCTCAGGTCCCTCTCCACGCTCGGGGCGGACAGGCACATCTGTTTCTGGCTCGAGCAGCTTTGCCATGAGCAGGCCCCCCGGCGCCGCCATAAATGATGCCGCCAGTAGGTACTCTAGTGGGATACCCAAAGCGGCATAACCCGCCATTACCGACCCCGCAATAGAGGCCATGCCACCGACCATAATGGCAAAAAGTTCAGAAACCGTCATACCGGCTAAGTAGGGACGCACCACCAGTGGCGCCTCTGCCTGCCCCACAAAAATGTTGGCGGAGGCCGACAACGATTCGGTGTGGCTGGTGCCTAGAATTTTTTTCAATGCACCCCCTAGCGTACGGATAATCCAGTGCATGACACCAATGTGATAGAGCACGGCGATTAAGGCACTAAAAAAAATCACGACCGGCAATACGCTGAACGCAAAAATGAAGCCGAGGTTACTGTCGACAGAAACCAGCCCTCCAAACATGAAATCGATGCCTGCTCGGCTGAAGCCCAGCAAGGCGGCTATGTGCTCAGACGCAATGTTGAGCCCCGCCTGACCCCAATCGCTAAACAGAGCCACATAACCAATGAGTACCTGAAGTGTGAAAGCCAGACCCACTGTGCGCAGGTTAATCGCGCGCCGGTTGGAGGACAGTAACCACGCTACCAAGAGTAAAAAGCCAATACCTAATAGACTGTTCATGAGCCCTGCCTTAGATCTGAAAAACAACAAACACGATACATCTCTCCCGCATCAGTGGCTTGGCAGGGATGCCGCCGTGGCACACGATCCTGATGCATTAGGAGGGTCGCCCTTAGCAGATGACTCAGCTGAAACCTGCACTTGTAACAGTGCTAAAAAGGCCTCGTAATCACCACCACAGGCCTCCAGCTTTTCAGCATCGAGTAGCGTTCTGAAGCCGTCCTCGCGCTGTTCCACAACCAATGGCAATTTGCCGGCTGTATACGCCGCCAAAGCGGGGCTTTGCTCGTCGCGATGCAACCACTGGAGTCTACAGGACAACCCTGAATTGGCGCGCCATTGCGCCCTTCCCCGGGGGTTCCATCCGTGGCTGAGGTCACACAGCGCGCAATGCCGCGTACCCGCAAGCTTACCCAGAACATAACCCACTTCCCCCAAAAGGGTTCCGTCAGCATCGTAAATCGCAAAATACCTAGCGGTCACTGTTGGCTCCGAGCACCTTATGGTGGCCTAGAAAAATGGGTTGAGAACGGCGAGGTCTGTGATAATACCCCATGATGCACTAAAGCCACACCGCTGACGTATCAACTGTGATCCTATAGACGACCTGTCGTTTTTACCGGTTAAAATCCGGGGGGTTGCGCCTGAGGAACGCGAGGATAGCGTTCGCTAATTCAACCTTAACGCAGAGCTGAAACACGGTTTTGGGAAGACCGTCCGACATCGTACTAAACTGCACGTTTTACTGTGAACGTCGGTTTTCTAAAGCAACGTCAAAGATCAATTTCTCAAACGTCATAAGGGTGTCCATAACTGTGTTAAAACAATTCCTAATCCCCCTGTTAACAGTACTCACTGGCTTAGTCTGCAGCCCTGTCAATGCCTGGTGGGACGATGGACACCAACAAGTTTGTGAACAAGCTGTGGCCCAGACCCAGCCCGCCACTCGGGCAGCGATTGCAGACCTTCTCGATGCGCCTCTGGGAGAACTGTGCAGTTGGGCTGACGAAATTAAAGGTCAACGTCCTGAAACCCGACAATGGCACTACCTTAATGCGCCTCCCGATACTCTCAGCATCGGTAAGGTTCCCCGCCCTGACGGCGGCGATATTATTACTGCACTCAATGAACAGATTCATCGCCTCAAGCATGGCCCCGCTAGCCAGCGCAGAGAGGCCTTGTTGTGGGTGGGACACCTGATTGGAGACCTGCATCAACCCCTGCATGTGGGGTATGCCAGTGATCTGGGGGGCAACACCTACCGACTGGCATTGCCCGAGGACTTAGGCCTGCAATTGCATGAAAAACGTGAACGGGTGAGCATGCACGCCGTATGGGACGGTCTGATTCTTAGATACCCAGGCCAACCGCCTGCAGCGACTAGCGCAACGCCTATTGAGCGACCCTTACTAGAACACCCTGAGGTCGAGATCGTGGCTTGGGCCGATGAAACCCTCGCAGTGCTCAATGACCCAAATGTCCATTACCGCCACGGTACTCGACTGCAAACTTTAACCAGTCACTATTTGGTCAGCAACCGCCCCGCAGTCGATCGACAAATACGCCGAGCAGCTGCGCGCCTTGCCGCAGTGTTAGATTGGGCTATGGGTCAGTAAAACCGAAAAAAAAGGGCGCCCAAAGGCGCCCCTAGGTTGGTTGCCGAAACCTTAGAACCGATAGTTCATGCCGACTCGGATTTCCCAGAGCGAGGCATCACCGATACGCGTTTGCGCCTGCCCGTTAGCCTGCTGATCCTGAGTCACGCCGTAAGGGAAAATGGGCTTCTCCATAATTCCCCAATCGTCGTTAATCAAGTTGGTCAGGTTATCAACCACAATAAAGGCACTGCCTTTGTGGCCGTCAGTAAATCCTGGGAACTCCTGTGAAACACGCAGGTCCACTTTGAACCAACTGCTGCCCTCTTCTTCATTGCGGGTACCGGGTTCTACAAGAACGTGGTCAACAAAGTCGAGATAAGGCGTGAAGCCGTAAGCCCCAATGGTGCCATCAGCCCCCTCAAGGGTAATGCTGTAGGGGTAGCCGGAATTACCTTGGGCAAAGACCGTGAAACGGGTGGCGTTATTGCCAAACCATTCGGTCGAGTAGTTAAGAACCGCCGTAAAGCGATGCTCAATGTTGTAGTTTGACGTCGACAAGACCTCTTCTTCAGGATCGTAGAAGGTACGATTGACGTAGTTGGAAAACGCCACCGATGATGTCATCGGATTCACATCCTTTGCATCCGTCCACGCGTAGCCAAGTCGCATATCAAGGCCAAAATCCCAGGCCTTAAACAAACTCACCGACAGCGATTCAGATTCATTACCCTTGGAACTGTTGGTTAAGACAAAAGATGATGTACGAACGCTGTCGTAGATAGGGTAACCGTTGCCAAAGTCATTGAACTCGCCGGTAAATTCGAGATCGCCGTGCTTGTAAATAGCCGTATCTTTACCCCGGGTGATTTGCGCATCGGCACTGAGCACATAGCCACCGCCCATCTCCCAAGTGGCGCCAAGGGCATACTTCCACTCGGTAGGTGCCTCAAAGTCGGGGTCGAGGTATACAATCTCAAAGTTGCTGCCATCCCCTGCAGCGACCTGAGCCGCAAGATTTTCAGGAACACCGTAGCCTGGCCCGCAGGTCGGTGCTGTGTCTTCACAGTACACATAGTTCTGAGCAAACAAATCTACCCCGCCACGGTCGGGACCGCGATCCTGAGTCTGCACCGCCGTAGTGTTGGTATTTGAGTAGACGTTGGAGTACCAAACATTCGGGTTGCCCCCTGAAAATAAGCCAACACCGCCACGAACAGTCAGGGCATCGGACGCATCCCAGGTGAAGCCAAAGCGAGGCAACAGCAGATCAATACCGTCTAGGGTCGCGGTATTTGAGAATCCGTAGTCAGCGACAAAGTCGGCGTTCTCGTTGGGCACATCGTCAGTTTCGTAATAGTCATAGCGCAGACCGAAAGTTAGCAATAGGCTATTGGTCACCTGCCATTTGTCTTCAATGTAAAAGCTACTGACGTCGTAGCTCCAGTCAACCGCCGCGTCGAGCTCGTTGTTGCTAATGGCATTACCGTAATAAACCCGGGCCGCGAGACCGTTTTCAAAATCATCAATACTGTTAAAGCGCATTTCGGTATCGGTGTGTTGATAAAACAGGTTGTATACCTCGATAGACTCGCGCTCAAAGCCGCCAGTAATGGTGTGATTGCCCAAATTATAGTAGCCGCGCAAGACCATTTGGTCGGTATCCCACTCGAGATCGTTGGCCTGACGACTGTCGTCTTGACCGAGATAAACCGTCACGCCGTCGCCTGCACGAATTTGCACTTCACCAAATTCGGGGCCCGATACCGACTGCTGGAGAAAATCAACGTTGCTAATGGAGTAGCGCACTTCCGTGGAGAAGTTAGCGGTCCAATCGGAGTACCAGTTGAGGGTGTATGACGTGAGTTCTGAACCCCGCTTGTAGAAGTGCTTGTCAAATTCGAACTCGTTCAAGTCGCCGTCTGAGGGCGAAAAGTTAAAGGAATCGTTGTACATGTAAGTGAAGGCAAGGCGCTGGGTGTCCGTGGCATACCAATCAATCTTCGCGAGATACTTTTCATCTTCGAAGTCGAAAGCTTCGGCTACTGTACGACCGGCTTCATACCCGTACACATCGCTGGAAATTTGTGCAATGCGGTCTAGCTCAGCCTGTGATATCAGCACCTCGTTAACCGCACCCGAACCAATGGAACCCCGGTCATTGAGGTCGGCACCGTCGTATTTTTCATAGGCACCGTAGAAAAACAGCTTGTCTTCAATGAGCGCACCACCGAGCTCAAAACCCCAGCGTGTCTCCTCGTAATCCTGAGACTCAATGCTGTCGCCCTCAAGCTTGTCGCCACGAAGTGAA
>QXYP01000020.1:1330-5725 GCA_009886815.1 Halieaceae bacterium | reverse complement strand
GTTGGGGGTATAAGCTGATATCCAAGTTTACATCCTAAGTTTTTAGCCGCCCGAAGCATTCATGAAACGCATGATCTGGGGTTGGTCTGGTTGGTCAAAAACGTGTTGTTTGGGCTTGTCATTCAATGCCGTCACAATCGCGTTACTCAGTTCAATGTCACTGGCGCCGTCACGGAGTAGGTCACGCAGACTGATGGAATGTTCATTGCCCAGACACAGCAGTAACTGCCCTTCAGCAGTCACCCGAAGCCGGTTGCAGCTGCCGCAGAAGTTATTGCTGTGGGGCGATATCAGCCCCATGCGCGTCGATGAACCATCGACACGCCAGTAGCGAGCGGGTCCACTGTGATCAGGTGCGCCTTCGCTTTCCAAGTTGTAGTGTTGCTCTACCCCACTGAGAATGGTGTCGCTGGGTAGAAACTCCAGAGGTTTGCCGGCCATATTTACTTGGCCCAGCGGCATTTCCTCAATAAAAGCGATATCAAGACCACGGTTTAAGGCGAAGTCGAGCAGGGGAAGTACGTCGTCCTCGTTGTTGCCGCGTAACACAACAGCATTGAGACGTATGCGAGGAAAGTTTTGCTCCAGGGCAGCGTCTATCCCGGCGATGACCTGCGCCAGCGTACCTGTCCGCGTCAATGCTCTGAATCGGTCGGGATTTAGGGTGTCGAGGCTAATATTCAGGGTGGAAACGCCGGCGGCTCGCAGCGCGGGTGCAAAACGCACCAGCTGACTGCCATTGGTGGTCACGGCCAGTTCCTTCAGCCCCTTGTTGTCTAGCAACGCGCCCAGTTGCTGAAAAAGTGTGGTGACGTCTCGTCGAACCAAAGGCTCGCCACCCGTCACCCGGAGCTTAGCGACGCCTAATTGAACGAAGACGCCGGCGATACGCGCAATTTCCTCCAGGCTGAGCACCTTGCTGCGTGGTAAGAACGTCATCTCCTCTGCCATACAATAGGTACAGCGAAAGTCACACCGGTCGGTTACCGATAGGCGCACGTATTCTATGCGGCGATCAAAGCTGTCGATCAATTGTGTGGGGGTCTTCTCAGCCATCGCGGGAGTGTACACTCTCTTGGGTGTGATTCAGTATCGTGTTTTCGGTATTCAGGCGTTAAAGTCACCCAGTGCTAAATCCAAATACATCGGTAATACCTGGCCTCATGTTGGCTGCCCTGGTGGGTTTGCTGGGCAGTTATTATGAACTCCCTCAGAGTATGGTGGTGACGTCGGTAACGGCGTCATTGTGTATATTTTGGTGGATTTTTGAGCCTATACCAATTCCGGTAACGTCTTTGTTGCCGCTCGCCTTGATGCCCATGTTTGGGGTGCTTACCCCGGCACAAACGGGCGCGGCCTATGGTTCCCCGCTTATTCTGTTGTTAATGGGTGGCTTTCTATTATCACGGGGAATGGAGTCGACCGGTGCCCACAAACGGGTAGCGCTTGGTGTTATTCGGTTAGTGGGGTCAGAGAGCCCGCGTCGCTTAGTCTTAGGTTTTATGATTTCGGGTGCAGCCCTAAGCATGTGGATTTCCAATACCGCCACCGTGCTGATGCTTTTGCCGGTTGCACTCGCTGTTTTGGATAGTGCAGAGCAGAAGGAGCGCCTTGCAGCCCCCTTGTTATTGGGTCTAGCCTGGTCTTGTTCTATTGGTGGCATGGGTACCCCAATTGGGACGCCCCCAAATTTAATATTTATGCAGGTCTATGAGGATGCGACAGGGCAGGCTATTGGTTTTGCCCAATGGATGTCATGGGGCGTACCTGTTGTCGTGACCATGATCGCTGTGACGGCGCTTTGGTTGACCCGGTCTTTACCTAACAAGCTTTTAGTCACGCTGCCAGAGACGACCGCCTGGCGCAGCGCTGAAAAAAGAGTGCTCGTCGTTTTTGGGTTAACAGGCCTTGCTTGGATGACGCGTTCTGAGCCCTTTGGTGGCTGGCGAGAGCTGCTGGGTATTCCCGGGGCCAACGATGCCTCAGTGGCATTTCTGGCCGTGATTGTCTTATTTGTGTTACGCGATAATGAAGGTACGCCACTGATTACCTGGCAGGAAGCTGCCCGTATTCCTTGGGGGGTTTTGTTGCTATTTGCGGGCGGTATTTGTTTGGCAAGCGCTTTTGTGGCCTCGGGCCTCTCGGCCGTCGCCGGTGAGGCGTTAGTGGTTCTCACTACCTTGCCGACTTATTTGATGTTGCTACTGATATGTCTTGCCGTGACGTTTATGACCGAGGCCACCTCCAATACGGCAACGACTGCGCTATTGATGCCTATTTTAGCGGCTGCTGCTATTGCCGCCGGGGTAGAGCCCGCATTGTTGATGGTGCCAGCGGCAATGAGTGCGAGCTGCGCCTTCATGCTGCCCGTCGCTACGGCACCCAATGCGGTTATTTATGGCACCGATAGGGTAGGGATAAGCACGATGTTTCGAGAGGGGTTGTTACTGAATCTTGTGGGGGCTTTTGTGGTGTCTTTGGGGTTGTGGTGGCTGCTACCAAATTAGTCGCGTCAGCCTTGCTGGGCAGAGCAGCGCTGAGGGGAGAGCCATCGTTCGTGCACTATTTGGCCCGAACGATGGCAAAACTGAATTTACAGCTGGGCTAGCATAGATTCAGCAGAGCTAACGTCGACGCCTGGACCTTCCTCAATGCTGAGGTGGGTGACCGTGCCGTTATCAACAACCATTGCGTAGCGCTGAGATCGTGTTCCCAAGCCGAATCCGCTGCCATCAAGCTCTAGTCCTAGCTTCCCGGTGAGCTCCCCGTTACCGTCGGCGAGCATAGTAATGGCATCGGCGCTGTGTGCCTGACCCCAGGCTCCCATGACAAAAGCATCGTTGACCGATAGGCAAATAATGGTATCTATGCCAGCGGCCTTGATTTGATCGGCGTGGGCGACATAGCCGGGTAGGTGAGTCATGGAGCAGCCAGGAGTAAACGCCCCAGGTACAGCAAAAAGCAGTACTTTTTTACCGTCAAAAAGTTCGCTGGTGGTCACGCCGCCAGGGCCATTTTCGCCCATCACCATGAGATTGGCCGAGGGGATGGTATCGCCGATTGCAATAGTCATATGATTTTTTCCTGAGTAATTAAAAACGGGCGTATTTTGTAACGTATACCAGCGGCTCAGTCCAGTGAACCGGCCTCCTCATTGATCATTTGTTGGTAAAGTTGTTCACAGACGTTGTAGAAATCGCGTTGTTCATCGCCCAGGTAGGGCGCGCAGTGAGACAATATTTGTAGTACGCCACGGTGTACCAATAAACTTTCGGCATCCTGAGGATTTAGTAGGGGGTCGTAACTCAGCCAACAGTTCATACACAGCGTCATGGTGTTGGTGAGGGTAGACAAATGCTGATGAGCTCCACTATCTGATGCCGGAATAAGCGCTTCCGCAATGTTATTGCACACCTTTTGCTTCATTCGAAGTAATCGCCGAAAGCCGCGATCAACGTCATCAAAGCGGGTCATAACGCCCCGTGGATTATCGTAAACATAGCGATATTCGAGCATCTTCTCTAAGACGACGGTGAGGAACAGCCAGCTGGTCTCAATGGGCGCTGTGGTGCGGTCATTCGTGAATAACCCGGGAGGCTGAACCGCAGGTCCCATGAGGACAATCATCTCTCTTTGCAGTTTGGCAAAGAGCGCCAGGTGCAGAGCCTCTTTTCCTTTAAAGTGGTAGTAAAGATTACCGGTGCTAATACCGAGCTCTAAGGCAACGTCAGACGCCGTTACTGAGCCCTCTCCTCGGGTGTTAAACAGATACCTCGTGGTATCTAAAATGTGTTCGGACGTCTTTACAGTCACGGCATGTTCCCAAAGCTTGCCAAAAAATATGACAGTCAGCTTACCCTAGGTTGTCAGCCGAGTCCGATTGGGTTCCCGGCTCATGGCCTTGAGCTAATCGGTGGGCGGGGCGCTTTTTTTGAGACAAAAAAAGGGGAGGCAGTGCCTCCCCAAACTCTACAGGACCGAGTTTATGCGGCTTTGGTCACCTTGGCGCGCAGATTATCAAATCGCGCCTTGGCTTTGCTCATTTGCTCATCAAGCATGGTGCGGTCGGTCAGAGCGTCAAGCTCCAGATCTTCGAAGGCCTTGAGGGCGTCCTTTTCGACGGCGGTGCCACGCTTTACTAAAGTTTCATAAACAGCTTCAGCCTGCTTGCGGCGCTCGTTGAGCTTACCCTGCGCATCGTCTACCTGGCTTTGCAACATTTCCAATTGCTCAAGTACCTGATCGTAGGCCATGCCATAAACGCCCAGGCCTGCTCTGAGGGCATTGCGACTGGTTTCAACCGCTACCGAGCGAAGGTCTTTAGCCGCGGCTTTGCTGGCGGCAGCAGGACGCTTGGCCCGAGTCTTTGCCGTTGTAGCCTTGGCAGGGGCTTTT
>QXYP01000020.1:0-1320 GCA_009886815.1 Halieaceae bacterium | reverse complement strand
TGTTTTCTTTGCTGCGGTTTTTTTAGGGGCTGCCTTTTTGCTGGCAACAGCCTTTTTCGCAGGGGTTTTACGTGTTTTGGGGGTTGTTTTTGTCTCAGCCATGGTCAATCTCTCCAATTCATTCATTAATTAGGTGGGGAAAGCAGTGTGGCTTTCGACCCGACCCGCCTACGATCGCTCATATAATTAGAAAATACTTTCTAATAAATTAGTTAATTTTTTACAGACGTAAAACAGCGGCTCACGCGTATAACCCGTCGATAATGCAGAGCCAGTAGGTTTTGGTCTGCAGTAACCCTTCGATGCCATGGAAATCATTTTGACAACGACACCAGTACAGAGCTCGGGCAGACAGCGCCTGACCCTTCGAAAATTTTTCGCAGCCGCATTGATTACAGGCGCCGGACTCATGGTAGCGGGGGTGGTTTTGACGGGTAAACCCAAGCCCGTTGCCAATGTCACGCCCGAACCTTTGCGACCTGTGGTATCAGTTCTACGCGCCCAGCCTTCAGCCATTTCGCTGGCGGTGAACACACAAGGCACCGTGGAAGCGCGTCGGCGCATCAGCCTTGTGGCTGAGGTCGCTGGCAAGGTGGAGAAGGTGTCGCAGCAGTTTGAGGAGGGTGCATTTTTTAACGCGGGTGACATTCTGCTGCGGCTTGAGCAGGCTGACTACGAATTTGCTATTGCTAGGGCACAGTCACAGGTTGCTGCTGCAGAGCAGCGCCTCGCCGAGGAGCGGGGCAGAAACAGGCAGGCAAAACGTGAGTGGCGGGAGTTGGGTACGGTAGAAGCGAACGCCTTATTTTTACGAGAGCCTCAAATGAAGGCAGCGGAGGCCGCCTTGCTATCGGCACAAGCCGATGTTTCGGCGGCAGAATTGGCGTTGGCGAGGACAGAGATTCGGGCACCCTTTGGCGGCCGTATTGAGTCTAAGCGGGTGGATCTTGGTCAATACATTGCCCCGGGTACTGCAGTAGCCGAGATTTACGCGACCGACATCGTCGATGTAGCACTTCCACTTAATGACAGCCAGCTTGCGGCGCTTGAATTACCCATGAACGCCAATGTCGACTTGGGCAGCCCCGTTACGCTGAGTACCAACTTTGGTGGCCGCGAGTGGCAGTGGCAGGCTCAAATTCGCAGGGTTCAGGCCGTAGTCGATAGGGAGTCAAGAACGGTTAATGCTATTGCCGAGGTGCTGCAACCTTTTGAGCCGCAAGCTTCGGGGCGTCCGCCCTTAACCCCCGGCATGTTTGTTCGTGCTGAAATACCCACCCCCCCAATGCCTAACCTGGTTCAATTACCCGCTTCAGCGCT
>QXYP01000002.1:4127-5067 GCA_009886815.1 Halieaceae bacterium | reverse complement strand
AGACAAGTGCGCGTCCTATTGGGGTGAGCGTGTTTGAGGTTTGGCTGCGACTCGATTGAGGAAGGCTCCTGCCGCTGTGTCCTGCTCTCGAAGCACCTTGAGTAACGCCACCAGATTGGCATCGCGCTCGGCTTCCAATGTGCTTACCGACCGATCACCCGCTTGCGCGTCAGACTGTTCAACAATGCGCCCTATCAGCTCATCATCCAGATCAGGAACATCCATGAGCTTGGTCCAGGGCCAGGAGAGACAGGGTCCAAACTGCTCGAGAAAATGCTGCATACCCGCCTCACCCCCGGCAACGCGATAGGTTTCAAAGAGTCCTTTTTGTGCCCAACGCAGGCCAAAACCGTGGGTCATAATGTCGTCAATTTGCTCGGTCGTGGCCACCCCATCCTTGACCAACCAAAGTGCTTCACGCCACAACGCTTCCATCAGACGATCACCAATGTGTGCAGGCACCTCTGCGCCTACCGCCACGGGTTTCATGCCAATCGACTCTAGAGTTGCCATCGCGCTATCGAGTGTCGATGCCGACGTTGCCGGAGATGGCACACACTCGACAATGGGCAATAAATACACGGGGTTGTAGGGATGGGTGACCAGTATCTGTTCGGGTCGCTGCGACTGGGCTTGTAGCTCTGAGGGCATAAAGCCCGACGTAGACGATCCAATCACCGCCGAAGCCGGACAGGCCTGCTGAATCGTCGCGATGACTTTATGCTTTACGGGCAGCCGTTCAGGGGTAGATTCCTGCACCCAATCAACCCCAACCACCGCTTCTTCGATAGTTGCAACGGTAGTGAGTTGCCCCTCGGCAGGAAGTCCGTCGTAGATTTCCGGCACCCAACGGCGGGCTTTCTCCAGGGTTCTCGCCAGCGTTTCATCGGCGGTAGGTGCCGGGTCAAAATACCGGACTTCCCAGCCGTTAAGCAAAAAC
>QXYP01000002.1:0-4117 GCA_009886815.1 Halieaceae bacterium | reverse complement strand
AATAACACCCCCGCCAATAATCGCTGCAACCGGCATCAGGGCAGCGCTCGCTCAGTGAGGTTTAATTCGCTGCGAACTTCAGCGGGGGTCATAATTTCTACCCCCATGGCCCGAATGATCGCTGCAGCACGTTCTACCAGTTCGGCATTGGTAGCAAGCCGGCCTTTGTCCAGCCACAGGTTGTCCTCGAGCCCTACACGAACATTACCCCCCGAGAGCACCGCCGCCGCCACGTAGGCCATTTGATGGCGACCGATAGCAAAGGCTGAATGTACCCAGTCACCGGGGACATTATTGACCATTGCCATAAAGGTATTGAGGTCATCCGGGGCACCCCAGGGCACGCCCATGCACAGCTGCACCATGACCGGATCGGGAATAATGCCCTCCTTGACCAGCTCCTTGGCAAACCACAAATGCCCCGTATCGAAGGCCTCAATTTCAATTTGAATGCCTAAATCTGTCATGCGTTGAGCCATATCCCGAAGCATGCCCGGGGTGTTGGTCATCACGTAATCGGCCTCAGCAAAATTCATGGTGCCGCAGTCGAGGGTTGCGATTTCGGGGAGACACGCCTCTAGGTGCGCCACCCGCTCAGCCGCCGAAACCATGTCTGTCCCCTCGGGCTTTAAAGGCAAGGGCGCATCGGTAGGGCCAAAAACCAAATCTCCGCCCATGCCCGCGGTTAGGTTCACAACAACATCGACCTCGGAGGCGCGAATGCGCTCTACGACTTCCCGGTACAAAGCGACATCCCTTGAGGGAACGCCGGTATCTGGGTCACGGACATGACAATGGACAACGGCAGCACCGGCGCGAGCGGCATCGATGGCCGACTCAGCAATCTGTTGAGGGCTGCGTGGCACCTTATCGCTGCGCTCCTGAGTACTGCCTGAGCCGGTAACGGCTGCCGTAATAAACACTTTTTTTCGCATAGCCAATGGCATAGTTAATTTCGCTTTTGTTGATCAATAAAAAAATTAGATGGCTTCGCAGACCGATCGTTGTGACAACTTAATGCCCTGCGCCGTTAACTTCAGACCCATGACTTCGATTCAAAGCTCGCGCCCGGGACAAAATTTCATCGCGGTCAATGTAAACCCCCTGCAAGTGCCGTTTGCCCGACCCTGAAAACTCTTTGCGCCCGTGCATCACCCGTCGATTATCGAAACACATAATATCCCCGGCACCTAGCCGAAAGGTGAGTTCAAACCTCGGATCATCGGCGAGCTTGTGAAAGCGCCGCAGCGCCTCGTAGGCCTCGGCCACGTCACCCTCGGGCATATCGGGAAACGCGCGAACCGGATAAAAAGCACGCAGAGTTGGCAGGGCGTGAACACCCGACGTATCAATAATCGGTGCCGACCATCGATGGTCAATTCCCGGGCCGCGATTGAAAAAGACCCAGCGACGCGTGGACAGCAGCTCGTAATCTGCCGGGTGATGGATTTTGAGCTCCTGAACCAGAGCCGCACCATCGGTTAACGTGGACTCGCCGCCATCGGCCTCGTTAATCAGGCAATGGAGAAACTGGTACCCCGGGGGAATTTCCCGAGTCGGTAAATCGGTATGGGGGCCCAACCGCAAGCCTGTATTTGCAGTGGTATTCGTTTTGGCATCACCGGCCAAACTGACATCGGCCACGACATCCCATAACGCACCAAAATTGCTATCTCGGACCGGCCCAATTCTGGCAGCGAGCTTATTGAGAAACCCTTCCTCGCTAGGCGCCTTCTCAAGTACACAAACGCCGTAACGAATTAAATCATTCATAACCTCGCACAGGTCCCGATCACTTTCCAGGGCGCCAGAGGTCGATCTACGAGGGGGTTGGGGCAAGATCTTGGCATCCCAGGCCTCGGGCTTGGGCAGCCAGCTCTCGGGTAAGTGCTGTCCGTCGGCGATGTGGCGTAACCAACCCCCGTGATAAACACAGCGTTGCGACTCAGGTAGCCAAAGAATCGACAGATCGCCCTGATCAGTCACGTCCGCCGCAGCAATGGTCATGTCGTCAGAAAGGTCAGCAGGATCGAGCAGTCCTTCCCGGGTTGCTGGATCAATGCCACCAAGACCCAAGGCGTTTTCACGCAGCCAAAATCGGTGGCAATGTAACCGTTGTCCATCGCCCCAGCTGAGATGAATAAAATCTCCGTGGTGCTCTACACCGGCCAGAGGTGCCGCTGCATAGGTATAAAAATCGGGAACGTCGATCCCGTTATTTATTTCCTGACGCTGAGTCATACCCTCTCCATGGCAATACTCATTACTTGTTATATTTTTACGCCGCCATCCACGCAGGCGTCGTCTCGCCAAACAACATAACCAAACAACCTAGCCAAACAACCTAGCCAAACAACAAGGCCGGCCCAGCAGCCCATGGACCCGCCTAACAGCCGCCAACCGTTCAACTTTACAACGCCCTGTTATTGCGTGATGAAGGTAACCCATGAGCGCTGTGTACGTCAGTGTTTAAAAGACCCAATTGCCAAAATTTTGATGTTTTTTTTGAAGTGCCTAAAAATCCAGCCCTCGACAAAATCTCCCGGGGCTGTCTCACCACAAAACACTACCGCGCACCCCATCGAAAAAGCAGGTGCTTTGACCGGCCGACCGCGGGATACTGCGACTCATTAGCCGCCTGAATAACAGCCACCGTTGTTAAGGAAAATCTATGCTGTCTCCTCAATGCTTCATACGACTCAGTGCTATCTGCCTGGGATTAATGAGCCCCCTGCTTTGTGCACAAGACCCAGCACCGGCGCGCTACGAAACCATGGCCGAGGAATTGCTGCGCGACAGCATTGCGCGGGAGACCGCTCATGGGCTGGGGCAAGTCCCGGCCTACGCAAAATTTTTGCAAACACAATTTTTGGCGGCAGGGTTTGATGCCCAAGACATCACCATAGTCCCCTATGAAGGTACCGCATCGCTGCTGGTGCGCTACCGTGGAGACGGCAGCAGCAACCGCCGTCCCATACTGTTCTCTTCCCATATGGACGTGGTTCCCGCCGACCCCAACGACTGGGTACGCAATCCCTTTGAGCTGCAGGAAGATGAGACCTTTTATTTTGGTCGGGGCGTCCTTGACAACAAATTTGACGTCTCGATGCTCACCACCCTTTTTATTTGGCTCAAAGAAGACGGCTACGTACCCAACCGCGATCTGGTCATTGCCTTTACGGGAGACGAAGAATCTTTTCAAGAAACGGTTCAACAGCTGACCCGGGACTATCGTGAAGCCATCGATGCCGAGTTTGCCTTCGTTGTAGACGGGGGCGGCGGTGTTCTCAATGACGCAGGCGAAGCCATTTCATATAAAGTGGGCTTCGCGGAAAAAACCTACGCGACCTTCTCGGTCACGGCGCGCAATCCCGGAGGTCACTCCTCTATGCCCCGGTCTGATAACGCTATTTTCGATCTCTCTGACGCCCTGAAACGCTTGCAGGATTTTCGTTTTCCGGTAGAGACCAACGAAATTACCCTGACCTTCTTCGAGCGCACGGCACCCCTATTAGGTGGGAAAGTGGGGGATGCTATGGCTCGACTTGTCGCCGACCCCTCGGACGCAGAGGCCATTGAGGTGCTGCGTCAAAAACCAGAATATGTGGGAACTCTTGGGACGACCTGCATCCCCACCATGCTCGCCGGGGGGCACGCGGAAAACGCTCTGCCCCAGTCGGCAACCGCCACCGTTAACTGCCGAATTTTCCCCGGCAATTCCGTGGCCGATATTATGGGCACGCTGCAGCTGGCGGTGGAAAACCCCGAACTTGACTGGTCTATTGTCGGCATACCGGTCTCCAGCGATGCTTCGCCCTTTAACAGTGAAGTGATGACGGCGGTCAAAACCAGCCTTGAACCGATTTATCCGGGTATACCGGTCATTCCTCAAATGGGCTCTGGCACGACCGACGGCGCTTATTTTCGAGCAGCGGGTATTCCAAGCTATAGCTTGACTGGCATTTTCATCAACCCTAAAGACTCCTTTGCCCACGGCTTGAACGAACGCATACCCAAAATAAGCATTCCCCAATCCCTCATTTTTTGGCGATCCATGGTGGAAGAACTGGCGGGTTCCAATGCTGCCGCATCACCTTGAAACCTAGCCCCTTGAGTG
>QXYP01000199.1:6186-6857 GCA_009886815.1 Halieaceae bacterium | reverse complement strand
TTGAATTTCATATTGTCGGATCTGCGCCTTCACGAGAGTTTATTGAGCACGTGTCGGCAATGTCCCGAGTTGTTCTGCACTGGAGCACTGATGATCACCAACTGCTGGACCAGCGTTGCAGGGTTGTGATTGAACCTTTGCTATTTGAAGATCATGTGGATGCCAAATTGGTGAATGCTATGGCGCGAGGTATCCCGACAGTAACCACCCGTCATGCTATGCGAAGATCTCATTTTCGTATGCGCTCTGGTGTTGTTGTCGCCGATAGCCGTGAAGAAATGGTGGTGGCTATTAACCGCATGATGTCTGACTCAGTGTTTTGGAAGCGCGCGGCCAGAGAGGGCATGGCTGCCGCCAGAGAGCAATTGCCGCGCTTTGAGTTGGCGCATTGTATTCGGCGAGAGCTTAACCGTTATCATCGCCAGTCTCTAAGTGTCTGAACCGCATCAAGCGTGCTAATTGTGAGTGAGGTAGAGTAGCTATGGGACAAGAATTCCAGCGAGTGGGTTTGCTTGGCCGGCGCGAGCACCCAGGGGTAAACCAAATCGTCGCTGACTTGTTGACTCTCTTGGATGCGCGGGGCGTCGATGTGGTTCTCGAAGATCGCCTTGCGACCCTTTCTCACTTCGAAAAGCGGGCCATGCAACCCCGCGACGCCATTGGTGAAACCG
>QXYP01000199.1:0-6176 GCA_009886815.1 Halieaceae bacterium | reverse complement strand
TCCTGTGATTGGGGTGAACCGTGGCCGTCTTGGCTTTTTAACCGATGTGAGCCCCGATGATTTGGTTGCTCAGGTAACAGCGGTACTTGATGGCAACTACACGCGAGATTCGCGATTTTTACTCGACACCCAAGTGATTCGTGATGGCGCGGTAATTGGGGCGGCAGAGGCGCTGAACGATGTGGTGGTCAATTCAGGGACTTCGGCGCAAATGATTGAATTTGAGCTGACCATCGATGGTGAGTTTGTCTATCGCATGAACGCCGATGGATTGATTTTGGCTACGCCGACAGGGTCTACGGCCTACTCTATGTCGGGTGGAGGACCCATTATGAATCCTTCCCTAGACGCCATTGTTTTAGTACCCATGTTCTCGCATTCGCTAACGAGTCGGCCGATTGTTGTTCACGGTGATTCGCAAATAAAGGTTGATGTTGTCTCACGCAATCAAATACATCCTTTGGTGACTTGCGATGGCCAGGTTTCTCTAACCGCTCTCCCCGGCGATTCGGTGACCGTGAGTAAAAAGCAGGAGCGGCTTATTTTATTGCATCCCCCGGGAAACAGCTTTTATGCGAGTTGCCGCGACAAGCTACGATGGTCCGATGCACTTACCCAGTAAGATTAGATCAGCCCCCATTGCCTTTGCCCTGGTTGCTCTGAGCAGCCTGGTTTTTCTGCTGTTTAAGGAACTGGGTTTTTATGGATCAATTCTGCAATTGTTTAATTTCGTCCCCGTAGAACTCACGCCCCGTGGCGGCCGCCTGGGTGAGCCTGGTAATGATTGGTGGCGCTTCATTACTCCGACTCTGCTGCATTTCAGCTGGATGCATTTGGTCTTTAACTGCCTGTGGATCTGGGAGTTTGGGCGCCGCATAGAGGTGTCGTTGGGTTCAATGAATTTGTTGGGCTTATATTTGGCTTCGGCAGTATTTTCAAACAGCGTGCAATATTTTATTTCTGGGCCGTCGATTTTCGGAGGTATGTCTGGCGTAGTTTATGCGTTCATGGGTTTCATATGGGCGGGTAATGCCCTTCGACCTCACTGGATAGAGCCGCTGCCTCCGGCCATTATGGGCTTTATGCTGATCTGGCTTTTAGTTGGACTGGTCGGTGCGCTAGAGATTCTGGGCGCTGGCGCGATTGCCAATGGCGCGCACCTCGGTGGGCTGGTTATAGGCGTTATCTTGGGCGGTGTATTTGCCCTGTTGTCTCGACTCGATAGATCTTAAAGAGGGTGTAAGGCTTGACTGATCCGTATTTGGAAACCGTGCGCGCTATGGGCCCAGACCTGTATGAACGGATGGTACAGGCGCTGGCGACAGGTTTGTGGCCCGATGGCAGCAGCGTTACCGCAGCACAGCGCGAACACACCATGAAGGCCGTTATTGCTTGGGGTGCGCTGAATCTGCCGCCGGATGAGCGCATTGGCTATATCGACAAGGGTAGCAAAGCGGGTAGCAGCTGCGATGAGCCCCAACCAATGACCTGGCTCGATGAGGAAAAAAATAAATGACGGAAGTATCCGGCGCGGTAAGAAAAATGCGGGTTAGCCTCAATGACCCCGTTAGCTATACCTTTATAGCGGGCGATCAGGAAGTCTCAGTCAATGACTGGTTGGGGCGCAAGGTGAGCATTAATTCCACAGGATTAATCAACTGTGTTCATTGCGATAGGGTGACGAAAAAGAGCTTTAATCAGGGTTATTGTTATCCCTGTTTTCAGCGGCTGGCCCAGTGTGATACCTGCATTATCAAACCTGAAAAATGCCATTTTGCACAGGGAACCTGTCGAGAGCCCGAGTGGGGTGAAACGAATTGTTTTGTGGATCATGTTGTTTACTTGGCAAATACTTCTGGTGTGAAGGTAGGAATTACCCGAGGTACGCAGGTGCCGACGCGTTGGATAGATCAGGGAGCCACACAAGCCAAACCGATTGCACGTGTTGCCACTCGCTACCAATCTGGCCTGCTCGAGATACTTTTGGCTCAGCATGTCGCCGATAAAACCGCCTGGCAAACAATGCTCAAAGGCAATGGCGCGCCGATTGATTTGCAGGAACGGCAGCAGGCCTTGGCTGAGATATGTGCGCAAGGCATTAGTGAATTGCAGTCAACCTATGGCATGCAGGCAATACAGTGGTTGGACGACTCGAGCACTGTGAGTATCGACTATCCAGTTTTAGAATGGCCGGTCAAAGTAAGTTCACACAACCTGGATAAAACACAGAAAATTGAAGGGACGCTGCTGGGCATCAAAGGCCAGTATCTTATGTTTGATACGGGGGTCATCAATATTCGAAAATACGGCGGCTATAATTTAGAGGTAAAGGTACACGACAATGCGTGATGGCACTCCGACAACGATCTATCGTAAAGAATATTCAGCCCCTGTATTTAGCATAACGGATGCTGATCTGACTTTTGCCATTTATGACGGCTTTACCTTGGTTTCGAGCATATTGCATTTACAGCGGCAACGCGAAGACGAAGCTCCCTGGGTTCTGGACGGCGAGGATCTGGAAATCGAGCAGATTGAAATTGACGGTACGCCGCTGCAACAACACGAATATAGCTATGACGGCCGTCAATTAACCCTGCCCCAAATCGGTGAAAGTTGCCAGTTGTTGACACGGGTACGCATATACCCTGAGGCCAATACAGCTCTAGAGGGGCTGTATCGTTCTCGCACTATTTACTGCACGCAATGTGAGGCAGAAGGCTTTAGGAAGATAACTTTTTTCCTTGATCGGCCTGATGTGCTCGCTATTTTTAAAGTAACTGTTGAGGCTGACAAAGCCTCCTGTCCGATACTGCTGAGTAACGGTAATGCAGTTGCCCAAGAGGATTTAACCGAGGGCCGGCACCGCAGTGTGTGGCACGACCCCTGGCCGAAGCCCTGTTACCTCTTTGCTCTGGTAGCAGGAGATCTTGAATCTGTTTCAGAGTCATTTACCACAGCGTCTGGCCGCGAGGTGGCGCTGAATGTCTTTGTTGAGGCCAAAGATGTGAACTACTGCGATCATGCCATGGACTCTTTAAAACGCTCCATGAAGTGGGATGAACAAGTTTATGGCCTTGAATATGACCTCGATCTTTTTAATATTGTCGCGGTCGATGATTTTAATATGGGAGCCATGGAAAATAAGGGTCTCAATATATTCAACACCTCATGCGTTCTAGCTTCGCCCGACATCACAACCGACGCGGGGTATCTCAGGATTGAATCGATTGTTGCCCATGAATATTTTCATAATTTTTCGGGTAATCGAGTCACCTGTCGCGATTGGTTTCAGCTCAGTTTGAAAGAGGGTTTTACGGTCTTTCGCGACTCGCAATTTTCAGCCGACATGAACTCAGCGGGGGTGAAGCGTGTTGAAGACGTCAGCTTTTTGAGAACGCATCAATTTGCCGAGGACGCAGGCCCCATGGCGCACCCTGTGCGGCCCGACAGCTTTATTGAAATTTCAAATTTTTATACGTTAACAGTGTACGAAAAGGGCGCCGAAGTTGTTCGGATGCTACACACCTTGTTGGGGCACGACCTATTTATTGCCGGCGCGAAATATTATTTTGCTAAGCATGACGGTCAGGCCGTTACCTGCGACGACTTTGTCTCTGCAATGGAGCAGGTCTCTGAAAAAGATCTGACGCAGTTCCGTCGCTGGTATGAACAGTCAGGGACGCCAAATCTGATTATCGATGACCAATACGACCCGACAGCTCGACGGGTGACCTTAACGGTGACGCAAAATAATGGCCAGAACTCTGACGGCGCAAGCAAGCCGCCGCTGCACCTGCCAGTCGCTATTGGCCTAGTTGTAAAAGGACACTCGCATACTTTTGAAGAGGGGGGTTCTACGCGTTTACTCGAAGTTACAGAAGCTAAGCAGGTCTTTGAGATCGATAATGTTGAAGATAAGCCTGTGGTCTCGTTGCTGCGTGGCTTTTCTGCGCCAGTAAGGCTTCAAAGCGCTGACGATGATGACACCCTAGCGGCATTGATCGGCAGCGATAGTGACGACTTTGTAAAATGGGATGCGATGCAGCGTTACGCATCGCGAGTCATTGAAGCACAAGCACGTGGCGAGCCTTTATCGGATGCATTTATTTCGGCTTACCGGCAGGCTATGTCTAGTGATATTGATGACGCGATGAAGGCTCAGTTGCTGACGTTGCCATCAGAGGAGTATCTGGCTGATCGACAGGCTCAACACGGTCTCGTCGATGTATTTGAAATTAGGGGCGCCCGGGAAGACATCAAAAAAATACTGGCTACAGAATTTGAAGCGCAGTGGACGTCTTGGTTTAGTCGTTACGAGAACCCAGAGACTTATCAAGCAAACGGTAGGCAGATTGGTCAAAGAGCGCTGCGTCATCTCGCGTTGAGTTATTTAAGTCAGGCCCGACCCGAAGCTTTGGACTGGGCTGAAACTTTGCTCGGTAATGCCGATAACCTAAGTGATCGTTTGGCCACACTTCGCGTGTTGGTCAACGGGGGTGACGAGTCAACCCGTAGCGCGGTGCTGGGCAATTTTTATCAGCAGTGGCAACATGAGGCGCTTATCGTCAACCAATGGTTCACGCTGCAGGCTACAAGGCCTAGTGCAGATACCGTTGAGTCGGTGATAGCGCTCCAAAATCACGGGGCTTTTGATTGGCGTAATCCCAATAAAATTCGAGCTTTGGTGGGCGGTTTTGCCTCAGCCAACCCGATCGCATTCCATCGCCAGGACGGAGCTGGATACGCCTTTTTAGGGGATGTCATTGCAAGAGTACAATCCGCGAACCCACAGATTGCAGCTCGCCTGTGTACGCCGTTAACGCGCTTTCGCCGTTACGCACACGGGGTGGACGCAATGCAGAGCCAGCTAGAGCGTATTGCTGGCCTCGATAATTTATCTCGAGATGTTTTCGAAGTTGTGGGAAAGGCCCTAGATAAATAGTTACGCTGACGCTTGGTGGGCAGTCATAGGATCAATGTCGACAGGGCGGTAGCGTTCGTAAATGGCTTCAATTTCGCGATGCTGGCTTAGAAGAGCCTGTAAAACGCCGGGGTGAAAATGATCTGGATTAGATTTCTCATCGCCGCTAACGAGGATTTCCATGGCGACATGGTGGGGTAGTGCTGCTCTGTAAGGGCGGTGTGATCGCAGGTTGTCGTAGGTGTCTACCGCGTGAACAATTGCCGCCTCAATACTGATTTCATCACCTTTGAGGCCGGCGGGGTAGCCCGACCCGTCCCAGTTTTCGTGGTGTTGCAATGCGATATTCTGCGCAACCTCAATAATGGGGTCATCGTAATGCTCAAGGAGTGCCGCACCCAGACGGGTATGTTCTTTGGTTTTTTCAAACTCTTCTTCGGTTAGTGCGCGCTCGGCCGTATAGATATCGGTGGGCCCTCCGAGTTTGCCTATATCGTGCAGTAGGCTGGCGAGCCTAATTTGCTGACACAGCTGCGGCTCAAGACCTAGGCGAACGCTGATACAGAGAGCCATTTCTGAAATTCTATGAACATGCTGTTCTATACCTGGAGAATAGTGTTCAGCACCAATGGCGGCGATTTCAGAAGTGGCGCCCATGCCATCTTTTATTGAGCTCCCAGCTTTAGCACGGGTCTTACCCTCGAGGTTGGCGTTAAGCATGGAGGTTTGAAAGTTTCGGTAGTGTTTTTGATTGATACTATCGGTGGCTTCTGACAGTTCTTTGAGAAGCTCTTCTACCACTATAGGCTTGAACAAAAATGCAAAGGCGCCTAGTTTCAGCGCCGAAACAATCGCGTTATTGTCACTGTTCCCAGTTATAAAAAGGGTTTCAAACACCCGCTCTTTCGGTGACTCTATTTTCTGTATGGCATCGAGAGTTTGCAACCCGGTAGCGCGTGGCATTCGAATATCGAGCAGTAAGATCTCAATCATTTCGTCAGCGCGGAACTTCTCAAAAGCGTCGATGCCGTCTACCGCGGTCGTGACCTCATAGCCTTGCTCGACCAACAGTTCACGAAGCTCTGTACGTACTTGAGAGTCATCTTCAGCCAGCAGTATTTTCATGACAGATTTTTCGGTAACTCGGTTAAGTTAGTAATTTGTGCAGTGAGGGCTTAGGATAGCTCATTAGGTCATGAATTGGTTATTCTTGGCAGGGTATCCGGCTCAAAAATAAGGAAAATTTGCGCAT
>QXYP01000198.1 GCA_009886815.1 Halieaceae bacterium | reverse complement strand
CAAGTAACCCAGCGAAAAGCGCCACCATAGGGAATCTTATAGCGCGGCTCGTTGGGCCCGGGCGTTTTTGAGCGAAGATTTCTTAAGATGTGATCGGAGTAAATATTCAGCGCGAAGCCCGTCACATATATCAATAAGCCCACGATAAACCGTGGATCACTAAACCAATCCTGCGTGTATTGGTCACCAAATTCCGTCAGATAAGCGGCGTTGAAATACCCATGAAGAAACAAGGTAATCCAACCTGCAATGATGACATTAAAAGAAAAGCTTGCGGGTGTGCCCGGCTGCACCCGCATTAGCATTGGGGTAATGAGGGCTCGATTACTGTAGTGCATCATCCATATCGCAAGAAAAAATAAAGGTACCGCCTCGTAGGCGTTGGTCCCCATAAAGTAGATGACAGGAAATACCAGTAATCCCGGCAGCTCCATGATGATCCAGCCCATACGAGACCCGAGTTTTAGCCCTTGTTTTTTTCCTTTTAGCCCAAAACGGCCGCCATAGGCAGCGGTACCAACAAAGCTTGCGGCGAAGACTAAGAGGGCATAGGCAAAGCCTATCAGTAGCAAAGTGTCATAAAGGGCGTTGCCGGTATACCAGACCATAATGTTGTCTCTAGGTGTGCGATGGCGCGCAGAGTGGCGTGTGATGGGGCAGCGTGCAACCTTGTTCTATCGTCCAAACGGAGGCTGATCGACTAGCACCAAGTCGCTACTGTGAGGCACTTCAAGTTGAATCGGCGAGTGCCTGCCTATGTCTTTTGCTCCTATGCTCGAAGCTGATGTGGCGTCCTGGTCTGGCGACACTGACGTCATTATTGTTGGCTTTGGCGGCGCGGGTGCCTGCGCGGCCATTGCGGCAGTCGATTCCGGCGCATCGGCGATGATCGTAGAAGCCGCATCGGCCTCTGGCGGCTCTACGGCCCTGTCCTCAGCAGAGATTTATTTAGGGGGTGGCACGCAAATTCAAAAAGCGGTGGGTTACGAGGACAGTGTTGAAGCTGTGTTTGGCTACTTAATGGATAGCAATGGTCCTCAAGCTGATGCCGAGAAAGTTCGGGCCTATGCCGAGGGTGGTGCAGAGCATCTCGACTGGCTGATCTCCCTTGGCGTGCCCTTTAAGCCCTCAGAGCTCAAGGAGCGAGCGATGATGGCTTTAACAGATGACTGCTTGCTCTATACCGGCAGTGAAAAAGCGTGGCCATACAAAACGCGTTACAAGCCGGCGCCACGAGGACACAACCTTGAGGTAGAGGGCGATAACGGGGGGCCTTTGCTGACCAAAATTCTTCTGGAGCAGGTCGAGGAGCGGGGGGTACCGATTCACTATGACAGCCGGGCTTTACGCCTGATTGTTGACGAGCACGGCCCCGGACAACGGGTGGTGGGTCTCGTGGTAAGGCAAGATATGGAGGAGCGCTATTTTCGCGCGCAGCGAGGCGTTGTGCTGTGCGCAGGTGGCTTCATTATGAACGAGGACATGGTGCGTGAGTATTGCCCGCAATTCCTCGACAATAAAACCCAAATAGGTAATCCCAACGATACCGGCAGTGGCATACAAATGGGGCTCAGCGTCGGTGCCCGGGCAATTAATATGCATGAGGGGTTTTTAAGCCTGCCGTTCTACCCGCCGGCGACATTAACCTTTGGCATTTTTATCAATGGCCAGGGGCAGCGCTTTATTAACGAAGATGCCTATCACGGTCGAATCGGAAGCTTTCTGGTCAACCAGAGCTATCCGGTTTATTTGATACTCAATGTAGCGGATTACGGCAATTACGAAACCGAGAGCTGGCTTCAGGCGCCGGTCGTTGCCACGGGTGAAACCCTAGATGAGCTGGTGTCTGAACTAAATTTGCCCCCTGGACAGCTCGAGCTGACCGTTAATCGCTTTAACAGCGATGTTGCTGAGGGCGTCGATACCTTGTTCCACAAAGATACCGCTTGGCTTAAGACGCTGGAGGCTCCCTTTGTGGCATTGGACTGTACCCCAGGGGCAGGTGCTTTTTTCCCTTGCTTCACTTTAGGGGGTCTCGATACCACGGTTGACGGCGCTGTTTGCTCTGTCCATGGGGGTGTTATTGCAGGGCTATATGCTGCAGGCCGAACGGCTTGTGGCGTGCCAAGACGGGGTGATGGTTATGCTTCAGGCAGCTCTGTTGGTGATGCTACGTTTTCGGGACGTAGGGCCGGGCGCCGTATTGCCTTGGAGGGTGCGTCATGAGTCAGGATGACGTGCTAGCGAGGCTTAGTCGTCTCGAATCCCTCGATGAAATACGGCAACTCGCCGCTAAATATTCCTTAGCCCTAGACATGCGAGATATCGATGCTCTCGTGAATCTCTTTCCCGAGGACATTCGGATTGGTAAGAATAAAGTTGGGCGGGCACATTTTAAGCAGTGGATGGATGAAACCTTGCGGGTTCAGTTCACGGGCACAGCACATCACATTGGTAACCACATCATTGAATTTGAAGATCCAGACCGAGCGGTGGGCGTCGTCTACAGTAAAAATGAGCACGAGACACCCATGGCGCAGGGCGGTTGCGAATGGGTGATTATGCAGATGCTCTACTGGGACCACTATGAGCGAATTGAAGGTCGCTGGTATTTTCGACGGCGCTTGCCTTGCTACTGGTATGCCACTGATCTTAATAAGCCGCCTTGTGGCGACAATAAAATGCGCTGGCCCGACCGTGAGAATTACGATGGGGCGTTTCACAGTTTGTTTCCAAGCTGGCAGAAATTTTGGGCAAAACCTCCGTCTGAAGAGCTGCCGGCTGTAGCCGCCCCTGCACCCCTTGAGCAATTTTTAGCTTCGATGCGTGATGGCAGTTTAGAGCCATCAATAAAAACGCGATAACCCTTGGGGTGGTTATAAAAATGAGGATCCAAACATGAAGTACGCGCATTTATACAGCCCACTAGAGATGGGCGATCTGCGACTTCGCAATCGAATTGTCATGGCCCCCATGACCCGTAGTCGCGCTCGGCAAGATGACGATGCCGTTTCAGAATTACAGGCCAATTATTATGGGCAG
>QXYP01000197.1 GCA_009886815.1 Halieaceae bacterium | reverse complement strand
CCGATCCAATTGCGTTGCATGGCCACCACTTGCTCGGGCCAATCAGTCAGAGAATCTAGGTCATCAAGGAGCTCTTGAGCATAGGCCGTGATGCGGATGAACCATTGACTGATCGCCTTCCGCTCTACTGGGTTGTCGCAGCGCCAACATTTGCCGTCGACAACCTGCTCATTGGCCAGAACCGTCTGGTCATTCTCACACCAATTGACCTCCGCCTCTTTTTTGTAAGCCAACCCGCGCTCTAGAAGCCGGGTAAAAAACCACTGCTCCCATCGATAGTAGTCGGGCTGGCAGGTAGTGACTTCTCGCGTCCAGTCGTAGGCAAAACCCAATCTTGACAGCTGTGCTCGCATTTCCGCGATGTTGTCTAGGGTCCAGTCAGCAGGTGGAACCTGATTGGCAATCGCCGCATTCTCGGCGGGTAGGCCAAAGGCATCCCAGCCCATGGGTTGGAGTACGTTTTTCCCCTGCATCCTCTGATACCGAGCAATGACGTCGGCTATCGTATAGTTCCGGACATGCCCCATATGCAGCTTGCCGCTGGGGTAGGGGAACATAGCCAGACAGTAAAATTTTTCAAGGGTGCTGTCCGGTGATGCCTTGTAGGTTTCCTCGGATGCCCATCGTGTTTGGGCGTTGAGCTCAATTTGCTCGGGGTTGTATTCCTGGTTCATAGGGGCTCTATTTACTTGCCCCATCGTTTAGTCGGGGACATAAGGTCTAAAAAATTCAAGTGTACCAGCCTGAGAGAGAGCTGGGGGTAGTCAACGTTGTCTGCGATAAGCTGCGGCAACAATTAATAGCCCACAAAAAGCGAGAATCGGTGTACTTCCCAGCCACATGAGTGGCGTTAAACCTGTTTTTGGTTGTACCTCACCCGTAATTACGACCTCCTCAAATTGCGGAGTCGCGACCAACAAGTCACCTTTGTGGTCGATAATTGCAGACACGCCGTTATTGGTACCCCTCAGGAGTGGTCTACCGGTTTCAAGCGCGCGAAAGCGCGCCATTTGCAGATGTTGCAAGGGCCCTATTGAGTGGCCAAACCAACTGTCGTTACTGACAGTGACGAGTAGCGCCGCGTCGCGTGCTCCCTGCCAGACAAAGCCTGGATAAACGATTTCATAACAAATGAAAGACGCCACTTTTACGGGGCCTGCTGACAAGATTGGAGGCACATTGGGGCCCGGAATAAAATTGGACATGGGTAAGTCAAAAAATTTAATCAAGCCACGCAAGTTCTCTTCGAAGGGCACGTATTCGCCAAAAGGCACCAGCTTTTGTTTGCGGTATTCACCGGCACCCAAGCCCAGCGCAACAATACTGTTATAGCCTCCCTGGGCGTCACGGGTGGGGATGCCGGTAATCAACGTGGTGCCTGTTTCCGTTGCCTCGGTAGATACAAGACTCAGATAGTCTTCGATGCGATCTTTGTAGGTGGGAAGTGCAGATTCGGGCCAAAGCACCAGGTCAGTATTTTTGAAATAAGGGCGTGAGTTGTCGGTGTATTGCTGCTGGATAGCGCGGAAGTAGCGGCGGTCCCATTTTTTCTCTAAGGGAATGTTAGGTTGATAAATGGCGACGGTAAGCGGGGCTGACCTGTCCTGCGTCCAGGAAACAGCGCTCAAAGGCATGCCAGTGAGGATGATGATTACCCAAATTGAAGCTTCTGCCCCTCTTTTACGCAGGGCGCTGGCGGTATTTAGCGCCAGTGAGCCTATGGCGGCGGAGAGTCCTGCGATAAGGAAGCTCAGGCCGTAGACGCCGACGACGGGTGCCCAGCCAGCTGCTGGCGTATCGAGTGCAATGTAACCCGCATAAAGCCAAGGGAATCCGGTAAAAAGCCAACTGCGCAGCCATTCGAATAAGACCCAAATAGCGGCAAAGAGAAGGGGGCTGGGAGTTTTTCGACCCCGACTACAGCGGCGGTAGAGTGACATTTGCAAGCCTGTCAGAGTGGCGAGCCCAAGGCAAAACAGCGCGGTCAGGGTACCGGCTAGCAGTGGCGGTGCTTGGCCATGAACCTGAATGCTGACATAAACCCAAGAAACCCCTGCACCAAAAAGACCCACGCCATAAAGCCAACCGATCAAAAAGGCAGACTGTTGTGACTTGCGGTGCATGAGATACAGCAGGGCAGCAATGCTGAGTAAGGTTGAAGGCCACGCCGACATGGGCGCTAGGCCGGGTACGAATAGAGCGCCGGAAATTATTGGCACCAGTAGGCTTGCTAGAGCTTTAACTCTAGACTCCATGCCGGTCAGTCGGCAGCGTCGTGGGGTGGTGTTACGCGAAGGCTAAGCAATCGACGTTGGTCAGCATTAACCACTTTAAATTCGAAGCGCTCAAGATGGGTGGTCTCGCTGCGCGTGGGCACGTGACCAAAGGCATTGACGACGAGGCCGCCAATGGTATCGAACTCTTCACTGCTAAATGCCACGCCAAAGTGTTCGTTGAAATCTTCAATAGGCGTTTGAGCCTTCACGAAAAAATCCGTTGGGCTTATTTTTCGAATATCGTGGCCTTCATCTACGTCTGTTTCGTCTTCAATTTCACCAACGATCTCTTCTAGAACATCCTCGATAGTCACTAGACCGGCTACACCCCCGTACTCATCGATCACAATCGCCATATGGTTGCGGTTTTGACGGAATTCTCGGAGTAAGACATTCAGGCGCTTACTTTCGGGCACCACGACCGCGGGCCTTAAAAGGCTGCGCAGATCAAAGTCTGGCTCGCGCTCCAAAATTAATGGCAAAAGATCTTTGGCCAGTAAAATACCCACGACATTGTCGAGATTGTCATCAATAACGGGGAACCGCGAGTGAGCGGCATGAATAATTTGGGGCAGTGCTTCGTCGAGCTCGGCATCAATTTTAATGACGGTCATTTGAGCGCGGGGGATCATAATATCCCGAACCTGCATATCGCTGACTGATAAGGCGCCTTCCATAATGGTTTTGGCGTCGTCATCGATTAACTCGTTATCAACGGCAAGCTCGAGTAGACCTTCCAGATCTGCGCGGTTCTGCGGTGTTCCAGACAGAAATTGCGTCAGGCGCTCTACCCAAGAGCGCTCGTCGGTCTCAGAGGTTTGTACATCGTTCACGGCAGGTCAGCTCGCTGGGTATCATCGACAGAAAGATAGGGGTCAGGGCAGCCAAATTGCTGCAAAATCTGGGTTTCAAGGTGTTCCATATTCTCAGCTGCATCGGCTGTTTCATGATCATAGCCGAGTAAATGTAAGACGCCGTGCACGGTCAGGTGCGCCCAATGACAAGCAGGGGATTTCCCTTGTTCCCGAGCCTCTTTCAAGACTAAGGGGCTGCAGATGACAATATCGCCTAGCAGTTCGCAAGCTACATCGGCTGGAATGTCTGCGGGGAAAGACAATACATTTGTGGGTCCCGGTCGATCACGAAAACGCTGGTTCAATTGCGTCATTTCGTCGGTATCACTAATTCGTATACTCAACTCGGGGCGTGCATTAGCGTCTGCATCTATGGCACTGCAGGTTGCATTGACCCAACGTTTGAAGCTGTCGTCTTCTGGCGCTTCGATGGTGTCATCGCGCTCGATATGCAGCACAGGAGTCATGGTTCCCTTCGCTCTAGTTTGGGGCTTCTCGCCTCGAAGTCATCGTAGGCCGAAACCACTCTTTGAACTAACGGGTGTCGAACGACATCTTTATTGGCAAACCAAGTAAATGTAATGCCCTCGACACCTTCGAGAACCTGCGTGGCGTGTATGAGGCCGGATTGCTGGCCCCGTGGTAGGTCAATTTGTGTGGCGTCGCCGGTAATGACTGCAGTTGAGCCAAAGCCAATGCGCGTGAGGAACATTTTCATCTGCTCCCGAGTTGTATTTTGCGCCTCATCCAAAATTATAAAGGCGTTGTTGAGAGTGCGTCCGCGCATAAAGGCCAGTGGAGCAACTTCAATGATATTGCGCTCTATGTATTTGGTGACGGTTTCAAATCCCAGCATTTCGTACAGAGCGTCGTAGAGAGGGCGAAGATAAGGGTCTACCTTCTGACTGAGATCGCCCGGCAAAAATCCGAGTCTCTCGCCGGCTTCCACGGCGGGTCGAACGAGTAAAATACGACGCACTTGCTCGTCTAAAAGCGCTTGAACAGCACAGGCAACACCTAGATAGGTTTTTCCCGTGCCTGCAGGGCCAATGCCAAAATTGATATCGTGTCGTTGTAGCGCCCGTACGTAGGCTTGCTGGTTTTTGCCCCGGGGCTTGATCGATGTTCGTTTGGTGCGAATGACAGTAATGGGCTCGACATCGTTACTAGAGCTCTGCTGGCGATGTTGTGCTAGATGTTCAAGGTCCGCTTCCTGCAAGTGCAGGTGAATGCTCTCTGGGCTGATGCCAACCCCTTGGCATGCTTCACCGTATAGGGTTTCCAGTAAGGAAATCGTGATCCCCGTCGCATCGGCGCTGCCGGAAACGGTAAAGTGATTGCTGCGATTGCGAATAACTACGCCAAGACGCTCTTCAAGTTGACGCAAGTGTGCATCTAGCTGCCCGCACAACGCGGCCAGATGACGGGCATCATTAGGTTCGAGGGTAATGCTGAGTTGTGAGGCCGATTCCGGTGAGTTGTCCGATTCGGGGGCTGCGCTAACGGTGTCCAACGCCTGTTTGTTCGCTCTTTTCGCAAGTGGGAGAGAGAAGATACAGACCTTACTGTGGGAGTCAACCGCGTTTTTTGATTCAAATCGGCGTTGCTATTAGCTGGCCTCGCAGCGAGTTGGGCAAAGCTTCGACAATTTCTACGTCGGCGAATTGTCCGATAAGACGACTGTCGTCACAACTAAAGTTGACCACACGGTTATTCTCTGTTCTTCCGGCAAGCTGTCCGGGATCTTTTTTAGACACTCCCGTCACTAAAACACGCTGCTTGCTTCCTACCATGGCGATTCCAATAGCGGCGGCTTGCTGAGCGATTCTACCCTGCAAGATTTTCAGGCGCTGTTTCTTCACCTCCATTGTGGTTTCGTCTGCTAAATCAGCAGCGGGCGTTCCTGGACGGGCGCTGTAAATAAAGCTAAACGAGTTGTCGAAACCGATCTCATCGATCAGCTTCATTGTGGCAGCAAAGTCTTTTTCGTCTTCACCCGGGAAACCGATAATAAAGTCAGACGATAGGGAAATGTTTGGACGAATTCGGCGTAGCGCTCGAATTTTAGCCTTATATTCCAGCGCGGTATGACCACGTTTCATAGCCATCAAAGTACGGTCTGAACCGCTTTGCACCGGCAGATGCAAATGGTCAACCAAGGCAGGAATGTCCGCGTAGCACTGGATAAGGGCTTCGGAAAACTCGACAGGGTGCGAGGTTGTGTAGCGAATACGTTCAATGCCGGGCACCAAATTCACCAGGTGAAGCAGCTCTGCAAAGTCGATGTTTTCGCCCAGATAATTAGGCCCTCTGTAGGCATTGACGTTTTGCCCCAGCAGGTTGACCTCTTTCACCCCGCCACCCGCCAAGGAGGCAATTTCAGCAATGATGTCGTCTACCGGACGAGAAACCTCTTCGCCGCGGGTGTAGGGTACAACGCAAAAAGTACAGTACTTACTGCAGCCTTCCATAATTGAAACAAAAGCGCTGGGACCATCAACCCGGGGTTCGGGTAGTCGATCAAATTTTTCGATTTCAGGAAAGCTGACGTCTACAACAACGGGGGTGCCGTCCCTGCGAGCTTCAATCATTTCGGGTAGG
>QXYP01000196.1 GCA_009886815.1 Halieaceae bacterium | reverse complement strand
CAAAACCTTAAAACCTCAAAACCCCAAACCCCAAAACCCCAAAACCCCACAATTCAGAATCCAGCCCCCGAAACTTGAAACCCTCCAACCCTCTCCGACGCAACGTTTAGTCCCCCCGCAAAGCTCGGGCAACCTGAAAACGCGTCACTCAACGGGCCTTTTCATACCGAAACGTCCCTATGAGCGCGCTTAAATTACGCCCCTGCCGCCGCCAACACCCCGTCAACAATCTGACAAGGCGCATAAAAATTACCATAACCATCTGTATTTATTCATTTTTATAGCCTAGGCATAGCCATTGCTTTTGTTAGGGAAACGGCAAGACCGCGGCAATACTTTGCCGCTGCCAACTGACAAAAGTGTCACCGTGTTAACGACATAGGCAGTGAATTGATGAAAGCAATGGAATACACCGATCACCTACCCAGCTTCACGCCAGAGGTAGTGAGCTTGGAGCAGGCAACCTTAGATCGGGCGGGGCAGGCCCTTGAAACCACCCATGCGGCCATGGCCCAACAAATAGCGCGCCTAACAGCCGAGCTCGAAGCCGCACGTTTGGCGCGGCGAGAAGAGCACGCGGAGCGTGGTCATCTACTGACGCGTTTAGCATCGCTACTCGACGCCTTACCCGGCGGCGTGGTGATTGTCGACAGCACGGGCAAAATTACCGAGTCCAACCCACAAGCCGAGCGCCTATTGGGTGAGCCCCTTGAAGGAGAAGACTGGTCGGCGGTGGAGGCCCGGGGTTACTACCCGGATGAAACCACCTTGGAAATACACGGACGCCGGCTATCGATTGAAGCCACACACCTCGGTGAAAACGGCGAAACCGTTGTCTTAATAAGTGACATTACGCGTCACCACACCCTGCAAGACGAGGCCTCGCGTAAGCAGCGCTTGGTCGCACTGGGTGAAATGGCGGCCCGCTTGGCGCATCAGATTCGAACGCCGTTGTCATCGACCCTACTTTATTTGACCTTGTTGGAATCTGATTTACCCAAAGACCAGCGACAAAACATCTGCGGAGACGTGCGAAGCCACCTACAACATATGGAAGCATTGATTACCTCTATGCTCGGGTTTGTAAAAGGCCAGGGCAACGTCACTGGTCAAGTCGGCATTGAAGCCGTACTGCAAGATGCCGTGCAAAGCTGTACCGCCGATATTGAACATCGCCATGCCACAGTAATCGTAGACTCTTGCGGGCCCGCACCTCATTTGGAAGGTTGTCACGACGATTTGGTGGCGGCATTCAGTAACCTCATTACTAACGCCATCGACGCTTCAAATTCTGAGCCCAACATCACTATTAAAAGCCGTATTAGAAATAATCGCCTGGCGGTTATTCAAATTGCCGATCGTGGCTGCGGCATACCAGCTCAGGCTATAGATCGTATTTTCGATCCCTTTTTTACAACCCGTGCCGCGGGCAATGGTTTAGGCCTTGCGGTAGTCGCGGGTACCGTTACCCAGCACGGCGGCACTATTCGTGCGGTCAATCGTCCCGGTGGCGGCGCCGAATTTACAGTTTTGTTACCGATTACTCCGGTATCTGAAGCCCAAGCGGAGGTCGTATGAACGCCCCACAGGTTCTTATTGTTGAAGATGACGCCACACTGCGCGGCGCTTTGTGCCAAACCATGGAGTACGGCGGCTACCAAGTGCTCAATGCCAGAAATGGCAAAGATGCCCTCGCGGTTATGGACCGTGAGACCGTCGATCTGGTCATTAGCGATGTGCAGATGGACGAGATGGACGGCACCCAGCTATTACAAGTCGTTCGTCGTCGAGAGCCCACCTTGCCCTTTGTCATGATGACCGCCCACGGCTCGGTACAGCACGCCGTGCAGTCTATGCGTGACGGTGCTACCGACTACTTACAGAAACCCTTTGAGGCCAACGTGTTACTCGACATGGTGTCTCGAATGGAAACCCATTTACCCAGCCAGCAAACCCATATGATTGCGGAAGCCGCCAACACCCGTCAGGTGTTGGACATGGCCCTACGGGTTGCCCTTACCGATGCTACAGTTTTGATCAGTGGAGAATCGGGAACCGGAAAAGAAGTATTGGCCAGGGCCGTCCACGAAGGTTCTGAACGCCGTGACGGGCCGTTTATTGCGCTCAATTGCGCGGCTATGCCCGAGAGCATGCTCGAGTCCATTTTGTTTGGTTATGAGAAGGGTGCTTTTACCGGTGCACATCAAAGCCGAGCTGGGAAATTTGAACAAGCCAACGGCGGTACTTTGCTCCTTGATGAAATTACGGAAATGCCGATTGAACTGCAGGCAAAGTTGCTTCGTGTGTTGCAGGAGCGAGAGGTAGAGCGTCTTGGTGGCTCGGGTTTGATCGATCTCGATGTGCGCGTTATTGCCACTACCAACCGTAAGCTTAACGAAGAAGTGGCCGAAGGCCGGTTCCGTGAGGACCTGTTTTACCGCCTGAGCGTTTTTCCCGTTGAGCTGCCGCCCTTGCGTGAGCGCAGTGACGATATTGGCCCGCTGGTGCAACGTTTTCTGGGTAACCACGGTGGTGATCGGCAGCTAACACTCACCGACGACGCCCTTCAAAAATTAACCAGCCACCCATGGCCCGGCAATATTCGGGAGCTCGATAACTGTATTCAACGCGCTGTCATATTAAGTGGTGGGCAGTGCATAGAGGCCCATGCCATTGTTTTTGATTCGGCGGTTTTTGATGGCGCGGCTGAGACTGTGGCTGATACATCAGGGCTGCCTCCCGCTCTCGATGGTGATCTCAAGGCTCGGGAACGCGACCTGATTTTTTCAGCGCTGACGGCCGTTAATGGCAGTCGAAAAAAGGCCTGCGAGCGCCTTGGAATTAGCGAGCGCACCCTGCGTTACAAATTAGCGCGCTTTCGAGAAGAAGGGCACGCGCTGCCCAGCTGTCTCGCTTAAGTGATCAATATTAGATTGAGGATTTTCTGCAATGAGTGACATAGCAATTAATCAGGTTCTCGCACAAATGCGAACCATGGCCAGCCAGGCCACTAGCGAACCCAAATCAGGTTTGGACAGCGTTGGTGGTCCCGGATTTTCATCGCTTATGTCGCAGTCTCTCAACGAGGTTAATGAGTCGATTCAGGTTTCCAAAGGCTTGGCGCAACAATTTGAGTCTGGCGATCCCACGGTTTCTCTGGCTGAGGTCATGGTGACCGCACAAAAAGCCAGCTTACAGTTCACTGGCATGACGGAGGTGCGCAACAAGCTGTTAAATGCGTACCAAGAAGTTATGAATATGCAGGTTTGAGGCACTAAATCATGGCAGATAATCCTATTCTTAATCGTGTGAGTGGCTTTGCCGCTCAACCCGTTACCCGGCAGATGGCATTACTTATTGGCATGGCAGCCAGTGTCGCTCTGGGCGTGGGTGTTATTCAGTGGGCTATGAAGCCCGACTTCCAGCCCCTTTACGGTGCTATGTCTCCTGCCGATAACGCCACCGCGGTGAGCCTGCTTCAGGCCAACGGTATTCCCTACACCATGGCGGGTGGTACCGGGTTATTGAGTGTTCCCAGCGATCAAATTCCCCAGGCACGCATGGCGCTTGCTAGCGAGGGCTTTCCCCGGGGGGGCGGTGTGGGTTTTGAATCCCTCTACCAAGAACAAGAAATGGGCCTGTCGAGCTTTATGGAGCAAGCCCGCTATAACCGCGCTGTTGAGGCAGAACTCGCCCGTACTATTTCAGCAATGGATAGCGTTAAAGGCGCGCGTGTTCACGTGGCTGCCAGCAAGCAGTCGGCCTTTATTCGTCGTGGGCAGGAACCCTCGGCCTCAGTCATGGTGAGCTTATATCCCGGTCGTGGCCTCAGTGAACGGCAGCTTGCCGGTATTGTGCATTTAGTGGCCTCAAGCATTCCTGAGCTGCAGGCCTCTAAGGTTTCCGTTGTCGATCAGGCGGGTAAGTTACTGTCTAACCAAGACGGTGAGGACAACGACTTTGGTTACACCTCCGAGCAGTTCAGAATTGCCCAACAACTCGAAGACTCCTTGAACGATCGCATTGAAAGCATTTTGGAACCTATTTTGGGTATCGGCGCCGTGCGAGCTCAGGTCACTGCCGATCTAGACTTCACTCGGATCGAAAGCACCAGCGAGCAGTATTCTCCCGAAACAATTATGCGCAGTGAGCAGACCACTGAAGATCTCACGTTGAAGTCAATCGCCGCAGAGGGTGTTCCGGGGCAGCTAACCGATCAGCCCCCCGGTGCGGCCAATCCGGCCGATGAGGAAAATGTGGTCGCAGAGGCGCCCAGCCCAACCCGTGAAAGCCGTAAGGCAACCCGCAACTTTGAAATGGATAAGACCATTAGTCATGTCCGTGAAGTACCGGGCAAAATTCTCAGGCTTTCAATTGCTGTAGTCGTAGACTACACCAGCGATGAAGATGGCAATCGAACGGCCCTTGAGCAAGATCGGCTGGACGAAATTACCGCACTTGTCCGAGAGGCGGTGGGCTTCGATGATGCTCGGGGCGACACGGTCAGCGTGATCAATTCACCCTTTGTAGCACCGGAGGCACTTGAGGAAATTCCTGAGCCTGGATTGCTCGAGCAAGATTGGATTTGGCAGGTAGGTCGAGGGGCCTTGGCATTGATCGCATTACTCATGCTGATCTTAACGGTGATCCGCCCATTAGTTCGATACTCAACGAGCTACACACCGCCACCGCCTCCTCCGTCAGACGGGCTGCCAC
>QXYP01000195.1 GCA_009886815.1 Halieaceae bacterium | reverse complement strand
GAAGGCGCCGCCACCATGACGTGCCATACCGCCATAGGTATCGACAATAATTTTCCTGCCGGTTAAGCCGGCGTCGCCAACGGGACCACCAATAATGAATTGGCCCGTGGGATTGATGTGATAGCGCGTATTGTCGTGCAGCCAGGCCTCGGGGAGTACGGGTCGTATGACATGTTCCAAAATCTCAGCGTGAATGTCGGCTTGGCTAATACCTGGATCGTGCTGGGTAGAAAGCACCACAGCATCGACCCGCGCAGGCTTGCCGCTCTCGTCATAGGCCAGTGTGACCTGGCTTTTCGCATCGGGGCGCAGCCAGGGTAGGGTTCCGGCTTTGCGTAATTCGGCCTGCTTTTCAACCAGACGATGGGCGTAATAAATGGGTGCTGGCATGAGCACGTCAGTCTCATTACTGGCATAGCCAAACATGAGCCCCTGATCTCCAGCGCCCTGTTCTTTGTCTTGGCCTTCGTCGACGCCCATGGCAATGTCATGGGACTGCTTACCGATGGCATTAAGAACGGCACAGGAACTGCCATCAAAACCCACCTCTGAGCTGTTGTAGCCAATGTCATTCACCACGCCGCGCACAACTTCCTCGAGGTCAACGTAGGTGTTGGTGGTGACTTCACCCGCAATCACGACCATGCCGGTTTTCACTAAGGTTTCAACGGCGACTCGCGCTTGACGATCATCGGCCAAAATCGCATCTAAAATGGCGTCAGATATCTGATCGGCCATTTTGTCGGGATGTCCCTCAGAGACAGATTCAGACGTAAATAGTGAGTACTCACTCATCGTGCAGTTCCTTTTTTTAGAGTGTTGGTCTTTGAAATAAACGAACTTGAATTTGAAAGCCATTGCGCTGGGCGATAAACAACTCAGCCTGACTTTCTAGGCCTGCTTGCTCGGCCCACTGGGTCAGTGCTGCGGGCTCAAAACCCAGCCATAGGTCTCCGCAAACCTCACGAGCCCAATCTTGGTCATGAGGGCACAACTCGCTCACGATAAACACGCCTCCGGCTGCCACCAACTGAGCGCCATCGTGGAACGTGGCCTCGGGGTTGGGGGTATGGTGCAGCACCATATTGGCAATGACTGCATCGAAGCGTTGCTGCTGCTCGATGAGCAGATTGGCTTCACCTAAGGTAAAACAAATATTTGGAGCTTCAGACGCCTTTACCTTGGCTTGCTCTAGCATGGCGAGGGAGTTGTCCAGTGCAACCACGGTATCGGCTCTCTCAGCAAGGTCTGCTAACAAGCTGCCATCACCGGGCCCGAGTTCCAATAGGGCGCGCAGCGGTTGGGTTGTTTGGCGGTCTAGTAACAGCAGTGTGGCCTGTCGGTAATCGTCCCAGGAGGCGATCAGTTCTTGCTGCTCACGAAAACGGTGGCTGTTATCTTGAAAAAATGCCAGTGAATTTAGTTCACGCAGCTTTTGGACTCTCGCCATGCCCGCAGCCAACGTCTGGGAGGGTGCTGCGATATCAACGTGGTGTAGCGCTTCGTCAATAAGTGTCGCGTGATGGCCTTCGGCCAGCTGCCGGCGGTAAAAGGTGACGGTGCCCTCACGTCGGCTGGTGAGTAAGTTGGCCTTTACCATCACCTTTAAATGGTGGCTCAACGCGCTTTGCCCTAGCCCGAAGATGTCGCACAATTCAGTAACGTTGAGCGAGCCCTCCTTAAGGACACGCAAAATATTTATCCGCAAGTCATCGCCCAACGCCTTAAACAGCGTCGTCAGAGGGACTGCGCTAGGCCGGTTAGCCAGCGCAATAATGTTAGATTTGGTGGACATTGATCCGAGTTTAGCACTCCTCGTGCGCAATCATCAAAATATTTTGATGTAATAAATGCCCTCACCCTGTGTCACTATCAGAGGGCGACAAAGCACTGGCGTAATATCGAGGGGTAAACCGAGTGGATCAACAAGCGATGAAAGAGGCCGTAGCCTTGGCGGCCCTCGAATGGGTTAAGGCCCTTCCCAGCGACAATCTGGTTCTGGGCATTGGCACTGGCAGTACCGCCGAGTGCTTTATACGCCTGCTGCCTGGCATTAAAGGGCGCATCGATATTACGGTGTCTAGCTCTCAGCGCTCTGAAGCCTTGCTGAAGGCGTTAGATATTCCGGTGGGAGACCTCAATGCCGTCGGTGCACTGGACGCCTACATTGATGGCGCTGACGAAGCCAACGAACAGTTGCAGTTGATTAAGGGGGGCGGGGCGGCCCTCACCCGTGAAAAAATTGTGGCTGCTGCCGCTGAGCGCTTTTTGTGTATTGCAGATGCGTCCAAAAAAGTAGCGACCTTGGGAGCGTTTCCACTGCCGGTGGAGGTAATACCCATGGCACGTAGTTTTGTGGCCAGGGAATTGGTAAAGCTGGGTGGGCAACCGGTTTGGCGTGATGGGGTAGTCACCGATAACGGTAATGTGATTTTAGATGTTCACGGTTTGGCGATTGATCGCGCCCTGGAGACAGAGGCCACCATTGATCACATAACCGGTGTGGTTTGCAGCGGTCTGTTTGCGCGCCGGCCCGCTGACGTACTCATGCTGGGGACGCCCGAGGGTGTCGAGACTTTACAGGCAAAGTAAATCTGCCCCAGAGCTTTTGGCGAGCCCCGCGATAGGCTGCAGCAGATGGAAATGGGTGGCGGGCAATAAGGGTGTGCCAAGCTGTAGCTGCACAAAGGCCCAGGAAAGTGTGGTGGCTTAGGCGTTAAACACCTTGCCGGGATTAAAAATACCGTCAGGGTCGAATTGGGCTTTAATACCGCGCATTAGCGTGATTTCTGCTGGATCGCGACTGAAATGTAAGAAATCTTTCTTCAGTAGCCCAACCCCATGTTCCGCAGAAATCGAGCCACCGAGCTCCTGAACGACCCTGAATACATGATGGCTGACAGATTTACAGCGCGCTTGAAACTCCTCCACGGAGACCGTGTCGGGTTTGAGAATGTTGAGGTGTAGGTTGCCATCGCCAATATGGCCGTACCACACCACTTCAAGATCGGCGTAATGGCGCGCTACCAGCGCATCGACCTCACTCAGCAGCGCCGGTGTTTTTTGTACCGTTGTTGAAATGTCGTTTTTATAGGGCGTCCATTGCGCGATTGTTTCAGATATATCTTCCCGCAGGCGCCAAAGGCTGCGCCGTTGGCTCTCGCTCTGGCTCAGCACAGCATCTCGTACCCAGCCCTGGGTCATGCAGCCCTCGACCAGTTGTTCGGCTTGAGTCTCGGCTTCTGCTGAAGCGCTCTCAAACTCAACCAACGCATAGAACGGATAGCGGTCTTTGAAAGGCGGTTGAATCCCCTGCCCGGTTGTCACTTTTTGCAGTGCAAGATCAGAGAAAAACTCGAAGGCGAGCAGCGAAAGCTGGGCCTGGCAGCCTGTCAGTACGTGCATGAGTGACGCCATTGATGGCACCCCAAGCACCATGACACGGGGATTTTTGGGTGGATCGGTGAGCCCGAGGGTCGCCTCTACTATGACGCCTAAAATACCCTCCGAACCAATAAATAAGTGGCGAAGGTCAAGGCCCGTGTTGTTTTTAACCAGTCCTTGGTTGAGCTCGAGTAACTCGCCGGTGCCTGTCACCACCTTGAGTCCGGTGACCCAATTACGGGTCATTCCGTATCGAATGACTTGAATGCCACCGGCATTGGTGGCGATATTACCCCCTATTTGGCTTGAGCCACTGGAGGCGAAGTCAACGGGATACATGAGTCCGTGTTCTGCGGCGGCGCGGTGGATTTCCCCCGTGATGGCACCCCCTTCACAAGTGAGGCTGCGCCCTGCCTTATCGACCTGCAAAATTTTTCTCATTCGCTCTAGGGATAAAACCAGCTCGCCCTTAGCCGCCATGGCGCCTCCGCTCAACCCGGTCCGCCCTCCCGACGGCACCAGCTTGACTTGATATTGTCGGGCTAAAGACACGATGGTTTGTATTTCGCTAATCGAAATGGGTAGCAGTACCCCGGAGGGCGCGGGAGCCACAAACCGCGTCCAGTCCCGGCCATAATGCGCTAAGGATTCAGCATCGGTGAGAAACCGCTCTTCTCCCAGTAGGGAGCGCAATGCATGAGTCATAGCATCGGGCAATTTGGCGATGTCCGCTGCCTGTTTTCCTGCCGTCATGGTTATACCGTCCTTTATTGCAGGTAATTCTTAGAAATGCCCGAGTGGCCCGGTACTCGGTTTGGGTAATGAAAATACGCCCATCGCCCATCGCCCATCGCCCATCGCCCAGCACGCTGCAGCGAGTCTAGCGTGGGTGGGGCTGTTTATAAATGCTGGGCGTGTTGCCAGGGCGCTTGTCCAGCCGGCCAATGCGCAGCGCTCCCATAATAAAGCGGGTTGTGTAAACTGTGCTTTTGCACCGTCGGGTGGTGACTGCCGCACAGTGGTTAAGCTTCAGCACTGAAGGCCCGCCAGCAGTCACAGCTCGCAATGAGGGATATCACCTATGCCGCGCTACATTATCGTTTGTCTCATTTGTTGGTTGCCCCTGTGGGCGTTTAGCCAGTCAAACCTGTTTCAAGGGCTGGCTGAGGAAATGACCCCTGAAGAGCGTGAGGCGTCGGGGGTGGGTCAACTTTCAGACCAACAGCAGCAGTTTCTAAATGGCTGGTTGCGCGACCGGTTTCTAGCAAATGAGGCAGAGGCTGGTGTATCAAGCTCAACTACAGCAGGTAACGTTGCGAGTACATTGAGCGAGGTTGAGCAGGCGCAGGCGATT
>QXYP01000194.1:2565-6074 GCA_009886815.1 Halieaceae bacterium | reverse complement strand
AGACTTTTCAAAACCAGGCGTGTTACCTGAAATGCCCACGCTAAACCGGGATCATCGCTTTAGCCGTGAGTGGGGAATACTCAGTTTGACCGCTGAAGTCGCCCCACGGGGCAATCTTAAAAATATTACCCTGAGCAGCGCTACGATGACGGTCGATACACTGTCAGGCTACGCCCGACGTCAGCTGCGCGCCATGCGGTTCAGGCCGGCATTGTCAGAGTCGGGCGAGGCGATAGGGGCATCTGTTGCTTGGCGGATAAAAGTACTGCGGTAAAAGTCATGCGCTACTGGTTGTTGATAACGAGGAGCGCTCCGGTAGCTTTGAGCTTACCCTTAATACTCCAATGTATGAGGTCACCCCCGTGCCGGCTAATGGCTTTCTCTGCCATTTCGTGAAATGTGGGGCGCTCAGGGTCAGCGATAACGATTTGACCCACCCCGGCATCAATGGCCCGATCAATAAGCTTGCCGACCGGCTTGACCAATTCGTCCCAAAAACAAACATCTGCTGCGACTAATAAATCAAAGGACGCTAATTGCGATTTTTTCAGTTGCTCAAAGCGTCGCACCATCGGAGTGGTAGTTACGTTATTAAGTTCAGCCACAGCGTTGAGATAGGGAAAGACGGCGGGATCAGCGTCCAGAGAGACCACAGAGGCTCCAAACTTACGAGCACACCAAATGCCCGTTATGCCCCAACCACAGCCCGCGTCAAGTACGTTATCTGCGGCCTCTGGCGGATGCTTATGCAGGTAATCCATGATCAAAAAACTTGATCGCCACAGCTTGGTGCCGTGGATGGAGGGCTCATGCCCGTCGCGCTTTACCCGTCTGATTACTTTGTGTCCGGCTGTTGGTAAGGTCACCCCGCGGAACTTACGCTCGGTTACACGCGTTTTTTTCACTGCAGTTGGTTCGGCGCTCATATAGCCGTAACGCCTTCAGCTTGAGGGCCACGATCACTCGCTTTAACCGAGTAGGCAACTCGTTGCCCCTGCTTGATACCTCTTTTGGTGAGGCCTTCGACGTTACGGTAGTGAACAAAAACCTCGCCACCGTCGTCGCCGACAATGAAGCCAAAGCCTTTGGTAGCGTTGAACCATTTGATACTACCTTCGTGGGTGCTTTCTGCGGTGGCGCTTTTGGCTTTGGCGATCCGTGGAGCCGGCATACTGACATCGCCGATCACGGCACAGGCAACCGCCAGCACGATGAGTCCAGCGAGGTGTGCCCAATGGGCAGGGTAAAATTGCGTCGTCACCAGATAGATAACAACAGCGATTAAATCATTGATGACAAGCCTGCCAACAAGACTAAATTTTTGAGGTTGCGAAGACATGATACACCCGGATTGTGAAAGGAGCCGAAGTCTATCAAATCCTGACCGCTTGTAGGTGCTACAAAGTGCTACGGTTTAGTAACTTCTTCCGCCTGCAGCCCTTTATCGCCCTCAGCGAGGGTAAATTCAACCGCATCTCCTTCATTCAGCGAACGATATCCGTCCCCCTGAATGGCTCTGAAATGCACAAAAATGTCTTCCTCACGATCGGTCATCGTAATGAAACCAAAACCTTTTGCATTGTTAAACCACTTTACAACGCCGGTTTGACGCTCTGACATACGTCTCTCCTTATTCTTATTAGCTGTTATGTACCAGCATCGGGTCCTTAGTGCAATCCCTCCAGACGTTGTAATTGAGACGTGATGGCCTGTACTGCGTCCTCTGCAGCCTGCTGCTTCTGTCGTTCATTGCTCACAACAGCTTCAGGTGCGCGGTCAATAAAGCTAGCATTTGAGAGCTTCCCTTGAATTCTGCTTAATTCGCCATTTTGCTTTTGCAGCTCTTTTTCGAGGCGGGCGCGCTCGGCACCCACGTCAACAACCCCCGCCATGGGTACCAGTATCTCGAGATTCCCATATAGGGCGGACAAAGACGGTGGCACATCATCATCGTCACTGAGCATCGTAATGGACTCTATGCGTGCGAGCTTACGCAAATAAGCCGTATTGCTGGTAAAACGCCGGCCGTCTTCTTGGGTCGCGTTGCGCACCAAAATGTCGAGGCTTTTACCGGGGCCCAGCTGTGCTTCGCCTCGAATCGTTCTCACCGCAACAATTACCCCTTGCAGCCAAGCCACTTCTAACTCCGCTTCGGCATCCGATTCGTGAGCTTCAAAACTGGGCCAGGGTTGCAGCATAATGGTATCGGCTGATTTACCCGCCAGCGGCGCAATGTCCTGCCATATTTCTTCGGTAATAAAAGGCATCATCGGGTGCAGCAAGCGCAGAGTGTTTTCCAAAACTCGCACCAAAGTGTGGCGTGTCATCGTCGCTTGATCAGGGTGCGATTCTGCTTCCCAGAGGATGGGTTTAGATAGCTCTAGGTACCAATCGCAGTATTCATTCCAGACGAAGTCATAAAGGGCCTGAGATGCCAAATCAAACCGATACTGATTAATTGCCTGTTCACAATCCTTAGCGGCAGTGGCGAGGCGGCTCGAAATCCATCGATCGGCTAAAGACGGGGCAATGTGGGTCGATGATGGCGCCAAGCCCTCACAGTTTCCCAGAACGTAGCGGGCAGCATTCCAAAGCTTGTTACAAAAGTTTCGATAACCCTCCATTCGATGCATATCAAATTTAATATCGCGGCCGGTAGACGCTAACGAGTAAAAAGTAAATCGTAAGGCGTCCGTGCCGTAACCAGGAATACCTTCAGGGAAATGTTTGCGCGTTTGTTTGGCGATCCGAGCTGCCATCTGCGGTTGCATCATGCCCCCGGTTCTTTTTTCTACGAGGCTCTCCAGGTCAATGCCATCTATAAGATCAATCGGATCAATGACATTTCCTTTGGACTTCGACATCTTTTGTCCTTCACCGTCGCGTACTAAGCCGTGTACGTAGACCGTGTGGAAAGGCACTTCTTTGCAGAAGTGCAGGGACATCATGATCATTCTGGCCACCCAGAAAAATATGATGTCGAAGCCTGTTACCAACACTGATGCAGGGTGAAACTTTGCCATTTCCGGCGTTTTATTCGGCCAGCCCAGTGTAGAAAATGTCCACAGAGCCGAGGAGAACCAGGTGTCGAGAACATCATCGTCCTGGGTCAGTGCTATGTTGTCACTGAGTTGATGGGCTGTGCGCACGGAGGCCTCATCGGGTCCGACAAAAACATTGCCTGCATCGTCATACCAGGCAGGAATTCGGTGGCCCCACCAAAGCTGTCGGCTGATACACCAATCTTGAATGTCGCGCATCCAGGCGAAGTACGTGTTCTCCCACTGCTTAGGAACAAATTTAATCGTTTCATTTTCCACGGCTGCGATTGCTGGCGCGGCAAGCTTCTTGGCATCCACATACCATTGCGGGGTTAACCAGGGCTCGACGACCACTCCGGAGCGATCACCTCTTGGGACTTTCAGGCGATGATCTTCGGTCTTTTCTAACAAGCCCATGGCGTCAAGATCGGCAATAATTTTTTCTCTTGCCACATAGCGATCCAGGCC
>QXYP01000194.1:0-2555 GCA_009886815.1 Halieaceae bacterium | reverse complement strand
GCCGCGATAGGCCTCTGGAGCATCGTCGCTAATGGCTGCGTTACGCGTGAGAATATTACGAAGGGGCAGGTTGTGACGCTGACCTACCTCATAGTCATTGAAGTCGTGCGCAGGGGTTATTTTGACGCAACCGGTGCCGAACTCGGGATCAACATATTCATCGGCGACGATGGGGATCTCCCGATTGCATAGTGGCAGTGACACTGTTTTCCCAATAAGGCTTTGGTAGCGCTCATCTTCTGGGTGCACCGCGACTGCCCCGTCGCCTAAAAGGGTCTCAGGCCGGGTAGTCGCTACCACAAGATGGCCGGAGCCATCGCTTAGGGGGTAGCGCAAGTGCCACAGGAAGCCCTGTTCCTCTTCTGATATCACCTCAAGGTCTGAAATTGCGGTGTGAAGTTTTGGATCCCAGTTGACTAAGCGCTGCCCACGATATATCAGCCCCTCATCGTAGAGCTTGATAAAGACCTCTTGCACAGCATCGGAGAGACCCTCATCCATGGTGAATCGCTCTCGACTCCAATCAGCGGAGGCGCCAAGCCGCCTGAGTTGCCGAGTAATCGTTCCACCGGATTTTTCCTTCCAGGCCCAAACCTTTTCAATAAAAGCGTCTCTGCCAATATCTTCCCGCTTAATACCTTCGGCTTCTAGCTGACGCTCGACCAACATCTGAGTCGCAATGCCGGCATGATCAGTGCCCACCTGCCAAAGCGTGTCTGCACCTTTCATCCGCTGGTAGCGAATAAGGGCATCCATTATGGCTTGTTGAAAGCCATGCCCCATATGCAATGAGCCTGTGACGTTTGGCGGCGGTATCGGTATCGAAAAGGCAGTATCGCCACCCTGCGGGGCAAAGTAACCACTTTGTTCCCAGGTGTCGTACCACCGCTTCTCTATATCGCTGGGTGAAAAAATCTTATCCATAATGCTGTTCCGATGTTGGTGCTACAGAGCAATAATCTGCATGTCATTAAAGGTCATGCTTTTGTAAAGGATAGCCGCGGTCCTTATAAAACCGCCAAGCGTTACGCATAGCCTCTAGTGCGGTAACGTCTTGGGTCACAATTTCTGCGACGCGCTGAAAACGCGAAAAAAAAGCGGGCTGAGTCAGGGCAAGATTAATCAGGACATCATCGTGTCCTTCGGGCTCTTGTCCCCAACCAAGAATCACCGGGCCCTGCGCGCTTTCGCTGACTCGTTGGTGGGGGATGAAACTTGCCGGGCGAAAAGTCCACAGCAACTCGTCTAAAGCTTCTGCCTCTGATTCGCTACTCGTGTTAATAAACAGCGAATGCCCTTGTCGTTGGGCTTTCTCCGTAAGGCGCGCGGCCACCTGCAGACGAGCCTCAGGGCTAGCGTCTGAAACCACATAAAAGTCGACCCGAGTCATGGGCTATTGCCCGGCACGCGCCCGTAAATATTCAACCAGCATAGGGACCGGCCTTCCTGTAGCTCCCTTTGGGGCACTGAGGAATGAAGTGCCTGCGACATCGAGGTGGGCCCATTTATATTTTTCGGTAAATCGCGCTAGAAAACACGCGGCTGTCACACTCCCTGCCGTACCAGCACCAATGTTCTGCATGTCAGCGAATCTGGAATCAAGCTGCTTTTGGTATTCCTGCCATATGGGCATTCGCCAGCCACGATCATGACTGCGTTGGCCTGCCGCAAGTAGTGCATTAGCGAGGTCGTCATCATTGGCGAAGATGCCGCTGGCCTCGTGACCCAGCGACACAATGATAGCGCCGGTTAATGTGGCAATATCAACGACCTCTTTGGGTTTGTAGCGCCCCACATAGGTCAGTGCGTCACACAGCACTAGACGTCCTTCGGCATCGGTATTAAGAATTTCGATGGTCTGGCCGCTCATACTTTTCACGACATCACCGGGTTTGGTGGCACGACCGCTGGGCATATTTTCAGCAGCGGCAACAATGCCCACTAAATTGATCGGTAAATCCAAATTCACCACGGCTTGAACCGTGCCAAATACTGAACTGGCACCTCCCATATCAAACTTCATTTCGTCCATTTTTCCACCGGGCTTGAGGGAAATGCCGCCGGTGTCAAAGGTGATTCCTTTACCGACAAGGGCATAGGGAGCTTCTTTTGCTTTCCCACCCTTGTACTCCATAACAATGAGCTGAGAGGGCTCGTCACTGCCGTGCCCCACTGAGAGGAGGGAGCCCATGCCCAGTTCCCGCATTTTCTTTTCATCGAGAATACTAACCGATAGCTTGCTATGTTTACGCCCCAAGGCACGTGCCTGCTTCGAGAGGTAGGTTGGGGTGCAAATATTGGCAGGTAGGTTACCCAGCTGCCGAGTAAAGTTGACCCCTTCGCCAATTGCTACGCCAGCGTTGAGGGCTTTGCGGACTTTCCCGATGGTCAGCGCAGGCGTCGCCGTGACGCTGACTTTGGCCAGGCTTGGAACGTTCTTAGGTTTGCTTAATGTCTCCGTGTAGACGTAGCAGGACCACAAAATTTCCGTTGCCAAGGTTTCCAGGAAGTGTGCGCTATCTTCTGAGGACAGTGGCAGGCCTTCTAGGGCGATG
>QXYP01000193.1 GCA_009886815.1 Halieaceae bacterium | reverse complement strand
ATATTCTGCGGCCACCCGATCACCCACCTGTAGGTCTGAGATTTTGACGACCTTTTCTTGGGCAACGATGGTCACGTGTTGACCCTGAGGGCCGACAAGGGTGACTTCTTTTGTTTCCAGGTCAATGGCCACGATTTCAGCTTCGATTGCTGCCACTACGGCCCGGGTGCCCTCAGCCTTTGGCATGCTATGTCCTTCACCGTGGCCACCTTCGTGGTGTGCTGCGTGCAGTGCGGGGGCGGAAAAAGCCAGTGCGGCAGCGACTATTTTGATAAATATTTTCATGGTGCTTCCTTCAGTTTCAAAAGATTTGGCTCGCTTGATGTACTAACAAACGAGCTTGAGTAATCAGTAAGGCATTCTTCTCTAGCGGTAAAGTAAAAACACAATGTTAGCACTAACCCATGAGTTCCGGATTTGGCGTGGACCGACTCTGATAAGTCATGTGAAATCAGAAGGTATCTTTCCATTGGCGAAGGCCAGCAAATACGGCATCGTTATGGTCATTCTGCGCATAGAGCAATTTGGACTCCGCCACTAATGTCTCTATAACACTCGATGCATCCCAGCGCATAAAGGGATTGGTGGCAAGTTCATCTGCTAGTCGTGATGGCACAGTGGGAATATTTTGCTCTCTTAAGGACTGGCAATGCCTTATCCGATCTGAGAGCGCCACATTACTAGGGTCTGCAGCCAAGGCAAAATTTAGATTGGCCAAGGTGTATTCATGCGCACAATATATCTTTGTGTTGGGATCCAGGCTTCTGAGTTTGGCCAAAGAGTTTCTCATCATGGGATGAGTTCCCTCAAAGACTCGACCACAGCCACCTGCGAAAAGGGTGTCGCCGCAAAACAAAATGCCGGGGGCCAAATAAGCAATGTGATCCAGAGTGTGCCCGGGAACTTCGATAACACGTAGCGTCTCTCCAAGAATTTGTACAGTGTCGCCCTCTTTAACACGGTGTGTGACAGGCGTTATTTGAGGGTTCTCGGGGCCCCAAACCTCACACTGGGTCGCCTCTGTTAGTGCAGCGATACCACCCACGTGATCGAAGTGATGATGCGTGATCAAAATACCTTTAAGGGACAAATTTCGTTCCGATAGGGCGGCGAACACCGGTGCAGCATCCCCGGGATCTACCACGAACGCATCAATATCGTTGTGCAATAACCAAATGTAGTTATCTGAAAATGCTGGAATAGGCTCGACGTTTAGCACTGCAGCCATGGGAGATCTCGCTTCCGATAAGTTGTTGCCACATTAGTGGGGGGTTGCCGCAACCACCCAGGTGCCGCTATCGTGCCACGATGAGACACTTTTTTACAATTCGCCCCGAATCGTCACCTCGCGCAGCCCTTGAGGAGTGGTATTCCTCCACCGCTTTGGGACATAGGTTGCGGGGACAGCTCGTTAAAGACATGAAGGTGATTCTGGATCAGTGGTTTGGTTACAACCTGCTGGTAATAGGCCCCAATGCCAATATGCCAATCAGCGAGATGACGCGGGTGCGGCGCGTGATACAGACATTAGCCCCGAAACAGCAACTTCGTAAAGATTACACGGGTGTTTATGCTCACGACGAAGAGCTGCCTCTAGCTTCAGAGACTATCGATGTTGTGGTCGTCATAAACGCCTTGGATTTAAGCGCCCACCCACACCAATTACTACGAGAAATTCACCGAGTACTAACGCCCCATGGCCACCTCCTTATCATAGGCGCTAACAGTTGGAGCTTCAGTGGTTTTTGGCACCGTCTGGTGCGCTTGGGCAGCGGCTTTCGGTCAGCTGCTGTTCGGGGGCCTGGCCCGAGGCGGCTAGAAGATTGGCTGAATCTATTGGAGTTTGCGGTGGCGCCGGTGAGGCATAAACTTGTGATTCCTGCGGCGGGCACTAGCCGGTGGACGCGCTGGCTTATTGACGTTGATGCCTGGTTGGTCGATCACAATATTCCCTTCGGTTCCACCTACATGATGTTTGCCGACAAACTAGTAAGAGGTAACACAAAAATGCACTCTTTCGAACGCGCCCGCGCGCGGCTGATGGGCTTGTCAGTCTCCAATCCAGTGGTGGGCTCCCGAGGCTCAGCAACTCGCAGCCCACTGAGACCCGTTGAATGAAAACAGTAGAAGCTTTCACCGATGGCGCCTGCAAGGGAAACCCGGGACCCGGAGGTTGGGGCGTATTATTAAGGTCGGGAAATCAGTCCCGAGAGCTCTTTGGAGGTGAAGGCGCCACCACCAACAATCGTATGGAGCTGACAGCCGCCATAGAAGCGCTGGCGGCATTAGAGGAGCGGTGCACGGTAGAGCTAACCACCGACTCGACCTACGTCAAAGACGGTGTCACGCGCTGGATGGTTAACTGGGAGCGCAACGGCTGGGGGCAAGCCGGTAAAAAATCAGGATTTGTGGCAAGCCTTAAAGGCTCAGGTTAACCGCCATCAGGTTAATTGGCATTGGGTGAAAGGCCACAGCGGACATCCGGAAAATGAACTCGCGGATAGCCTGGCTAATAAGGGTATTGCGGAGTTACGGGGATGAAGCGGCAGGTTGTACTCGATACTGAAACCACTGGATTAGAAGTGAGTCAGGGGCACCGAATTATTGAGATTGGGTGCGTGGAATTGCTTAACCGGCGGTTGACGGGGCGTCACTTTCACCAATACATACAACCAGAGCGCGATATCGACGCCGGCGCATTGGCGGTTCATGGTATTACCCCCGAATTTTTAGCCGACAAGCCGACTTTTGACCGTGTTGTTAAAGACTTTCTTGAGTTTATCGAAGACGCTGAGCTCATCATTCATAACGCGCCTTTTGATGTTGGCTTTATCGATGCTGAGTTAGCTCGCCTTGATCGCGATCACCCTCGTACCTCAGCACTATGCTCTATCGTCGACACCCTCACTCTGGCCAGAACAAAGCATCCCGGTCAAAGAAACAGCCTCGATGCTCTGTGCCAGAGATACCATGTTGATAATGCGTCCCGCACCCTTCATGGGGCGCTTCTAGATGCTGAAATATTAGCTGACGTGTTCCTGATTATGACCGGGGGACAAACGTCTCTGGGCCTGC
>QXYP01000192.1:3367-7466 GCA_009886815.1 Halieaceae bacterium | reverse complement strand
GCTGCGGCCTCTCCCCTGCTAAAACCGCCTCGGTAATAGTGTTGCGGCCCGCGACCGTCATTTCGCCATTAAGAAATATCTCGCGACCGCCAGGCAGTACCACTGAAGGTGCGTCTGGCATCATCACCTCAACCAGCGCTCCCTCACCGGTGACCAGTGTCTCGCCTTCAAAGACATCGTCTCCAAGCTTTAGCTCACGCGTACTGCCGTCCTCCGCGCGCGCAATAACAGATCCTGTGAGCTTAGAAATCGTGCCAACAAACTGAGCCATTTATATTCCCTAACTGGAAAAACTGTTTTCAGACGTGTCAGCATCAGGCACACACCAGCAACGCACCATAGACAAAAGGGCATAGCAGAGGGATTATTTTGTGCGATATATCACAATCTAATAGGTACTAAATTGCGCCAACCCTCGAAAAGAAACCTGGAAATGGCAAACACATGGCCAAAAAAAAACCGCCACGAGGCGCATCAGGATTAGCGGAGAAAATCTTGAACCAGAGAAACAGCGCCCGGCAACAAAAGACGCAGCTAATGCAGGGGCAATCTATTAATAATCAGCGCCAGCTGAACACGATCTCGAACGTGCAGCTTTTCAAATGTTGCTGTCAAATACGCTTTAATCGTGCGCTCACCTAACCCTAACAACGTCGCAATTTCTTTATTATTTAGGCCTTTACCAACAGCCATTGCGACCTGATATTCGCGCTCTGTGAGCCGATCAAAGCCCTCGGGGAGTGACTGCTGCTGAACACTACCCGCTGATAAGGCGGCAGTGGCAAATCTTTGCACCAAAGCCGGAGGCACCCAGTACCCTCCGGCGTTCACGACTTGTGCCACTTCGATAAATTGCTCGGGAACCGACTCTACGTGGCAATAGCCTCTTACACCCACCGATAAAACCCCAAAGGCCTCTGATTCATTCGGTTTAGCGCTCAGAACGACCACCGGGGCCTGCTCCTTGACCAACGACTTTGCCACCCGCAACAATTCTGAGGATTCGAGGGAAAAGCTGTCTAACCAACAGAAATCTGCCCGGCTGTGAACCTGAGCTAAGTAAGCCTTGGCAGAGCTAAACAAACTCAGGTTGGAGAAGGCTCCATACCATCGCTGAGATGGATTTTCATCGGCGCTGATAAACACATGCCTCAACGTTCAGACAAAGACCGCTGGTGTGCTCTAAGTACTGGCTTCATTAAATAAGCCATAACGGTTTTTTTGCCCGTCAGAATATCGACTTCCACCGTCATACCCGGAATGATGGGTTTATCCTGGCCAAAATTCACCGTGGTCGTGCGCACTGAAACCTCATAAAAAGCGTTGCCTTCCTCATCTAAAACGGTATCAGCACCAATTTGCTCAACCTTACCCTCTAGCCCGCCATAAACGACAAAATCATAGGCGGTAACTTTTACGTTGGCTGTCTGTCCTGGGGCCATGAAAGCAATGTCCTGAGGGCGCACGCGAACCTCCACTAATAGTGAGTCGTCAAAGGGTATCAACTCAATAATATCTCGCCCCGGCAACACAATGCCGCCAACAGTGTTATAAAAAAGCTGTTTAATCGTACCGGTAACTGGAGACAGTAAGTTTGTTTGTCGCACCCTGTCAGACAGCCCCGCACCCGCCTCTGTTAAGGCATTAATGCGATTGACGGTATCCGCGAGCTTTTCCCGAACCCCGTTAGAGAACTCCAAATCCACGCCGGCGAGCTTGCCCTCGGCTTCCGAGATAGATGCACTCACACGGGAAAGCTGTGCTCGCGTTTGCTTGAGTTCGCCTTCGGCTTTATTGACCTCTCGCTGCAGTCGCAGTACTTCCACCGGTGAAACAGCACCCGACTCAATCATGGGGGTGGTCCTAGAAAGTTCTTCGGTGGCCAACTCTAACTCACGACCCAACTGGCCTCGGCGAACGCCTAGCTCTCTGAGTTCTTCACGCCGTTGCTTGAGTTGGTTTCTAGCAATATCTTTTTGCACTTCCAGCTCTTCAAGTCTGCTGTCGTACAACTGCTTCTCTTGATAAACAATGTCTGGGGTCTCAGCAAGCATCGCATCAGTCGGCTCAAAAGGGAGACCATCTACCATTGCCCTCAAACGCGCCGCTCGAACAATAAGGCCCGATCGCTCCGCCATGTTTTCACCTAGGTTAGACTGAGAACGCGTTTGATCAAGTTTCAGTAACAAATCACCCTCCCCGACAAGATCCCCTTCGCGCACAAGAATCTCGGTGATGACGCCACCATCCTGAGAGCCCAAAATTTGCACTTGTCGGCTGGGTATTACCTTGCCTTGCCCCCGGGTGACGATATCGACTTCCGCCCAACACGCCCAAATTATTAGCACTACAACGGATACTGCGATCGCATACAGCAACCGTCGAGTCTTGAGCGGCTCCTGCTCCAACATGGCCTCTTCAGCCATTAAATCCCAGACCGATTGCTGGTTAATCTGAGAATCTATCGATGGGTCGAGCTTTAAGCCCTCATTTACCGACGTATTAGAGGCGCGCCCGGCGTAGCCCAAGTGTGTGGGGAGGGGCTCCCAATCATTTTGGTCAATGACTTTTATGTGCGCGACATCAGCTTCACGACGGAGTTGAAAAAAATCTCCGCCTGCCAAAAAAACACTCGCCACTTCAGCGTGAATAATCGATCGATCTATATTTTTAGCCAGCCAAGTAACCTCGCAAAAGTGCGACGGCATGCCCTCTTCCGGTGCGTACTGACAGCGTGACTCCAGACGTGCGACAGAAATAAGGTCATCGGCCTCACGACTAGCAACAAGCACAATATCGGCAATCGATAGCCAATGGGTGAAGGCCCAGGCTACCTGTACATCAGCCGCTAGTATCTGTTCGTCATAGCTCGAATCCAGCATATTGAGGGTGCTGCGCATAACCTCAAGGTCATCGACCTGACACAGATTTACGTCGCCTTGAGGTGTTGGCAAGTACAGTCGGGGCCCGAGCTGAACTGGCTCGTTGTCTTGATCGCTTTCCTCTGGACGAAGAACCCAAATCGCCATTAGCGTGCCCGTCCTATCTTGCCGTCCTTTAATGCAGCCAACACAGCGTCTTTCGCACCATCTGCAACAATCCGCCCACCATCGACAACAATAACCCTATCAACCAGCTCTAAAAGGGAGTTTCTGTGTGTTACGAGTAATAGCGTGCGGCCTGGAAGATAATCAGTAAGTTCTTTTTTGATCATGGCTTCGGTCGTGTTATCCATTGAACCGGTAGGCTCATCAAACAACAAAATCCCCGGCGAATGGACTAAGCTTCTCGCCAGGGCTATGCAACGGCGCTGGCCTCCAGAAACAGAATCACCGCGCTCGCTGATGGGCATATCAAAACCACGCGGATGACGATTAACGAAGTCGGTAAGTGCTGCGCGCTGTGCAGCACGGACTAAACTAGAATCTTCGATTCCGCGATGTGCCAACGTGAGGTTTTCCCGCAGAGTCCCATGGAATAACGTCACGTCCTGCGGTACATAACCCACGGCATTACGGAATTCACCAGGATCAAGCTGTCGCAAATCAATGCCATCAATAAGAACCGCACCTTCTGTCGGCTCATAAAGGCCCATGGCAAGCTTGGTTAAGGTTGACTTACCCGAACCTACACGCCCCACAATCGCAACGTGTTCGCCCGCCTTCACACTGAAAGAGACCCCCGATACTGAAGCCGTCTCGCTGCCAGGGTAGGCAAAGGAGACATTATTAAACGTGACGTCACCGCGAAAGCTATCTCGAGACACAAATGCCCCGCTATCGCGTCGTTCGGTGGGCGTTTCAAAAAGACCGTCAAGGGTGTCAAGTGCCATACGGGCATTGTGGGCTTGCGTAATTAGGCCGGCTACCTGCCCAAAGGGTTGCATAGCCCGCCGTGAGAGCATGGTCCCAGCGATTAAACCACCCATCGTCAGCTGGCCTTCTGAAATTAAGAACACGCCGACGACGATAACCCCGACGGTGACTAACTGCTGAGCAAACATCGTAAAGTGTGTCACCGACAAAGTGGCCATTCGAAGGTCTACGCCAACACCCGCGAGGAATCGAGTGGTTTCCTCCCACTTGCGCTGCATCACTGA
>QXYP01000192.1:0-3357 GCA_009886815.1 Halieaceae bacterium | reverse complement strand
CACTGATTCAGCGCCCAGAGCTTTTAAAGTATCGAGGCCGGTCAACGACTCGATAAGTGTGGCATTGCGTTGGGCCCCGGCCTGGTACGTGGTTTCAGCCAGACGCTGCAACTTTGCTTTGGCAATAAAGGCGTACACCAATATGGCCACCACTCCCAGCAACACCGGCACCAGCAGTGGCCAGCCAATCCACGCAATAACGATCAAAAATAGTACCGAGAAAGGCAGATCAACAATCGTCGTAATCGTTGTAGAGGTAATAAAATCTCTGAGAGTCTCAAAGGATCTGAGATTAACGGCAAAGGAACCAACCGACGCTGGTCGGTACTCCAAGCGCATACCCAAAGTGCGCTCCATAATTTTTGCGGACAAGTCTACGTCAACCCGGCGACTGGCGAGATCAAGAAAATGGCCGCGCATTGACTTCAGGACCATATCAGCGATTAAAACAATGACCACACCCGTCGCTAGGACCCATAGGGTGTCAAAGGCCGCATTGGGCACGACTCGGTCGTACACATTCATCATAAAAATAGGAACAGCCAGAGCAAACAGGTTAATAAAAAATGCCGCAATCAGCACATCCTTATAAACCGGTATATTTCCTCGAATTGCCGACCAAAACCAATGCCCCTCACGCTTATGATCACTGGCCGCGACCTGACTATCAAAGTGAAACTTGGGTCGGGCTAGCAACGCAAAGCCTGTGAACTTAGCCTCTAAATCCGCTTGTGCTTCTTCGATAGACGCGCTCACAAGTCGCGGGTAGATCACCTCAGCATTGCCGCCTTTTGACCTTCCTAAATAGACACAGGCATCGCCATCGTTAAGCAGCAAAATAGCGGGGCAGACGCTATCTGGAATATCGTTGAGCGCAAGTTTTCTAAGCCGACTGTTCAGCCCTACAGTCTTTGCTGCACGTTGCAATAAAGCTGCGGTGAAGCCCTGTTCTGTTAGCGGCAGGCCGGCACTGAGGGAGTCTGGAGTTGCTGGGAGCCCGTGGTGCCTAGCCACTATAACCAGACACGCTAGTAGCACGTCGTCTTCGGCACTACCCATGAAACCCCCGCCCATCAAGGCAAATTTCGCAAACTCGCATATCCCCTAGGGTATGTCAGTACTTCGCTATGATGCAATGTACGTAGATAGGATTTCCGAGAACGCCTCCCTTTGCGACCCTATCTTTGAGTTTGAGCGCTTTTATCGAACCCTAAAGCCTGGAGCGTTCTGTCAAGCGCGCGTGGGTAAAAAACAACACTGCGGTCAACAAAACGACCGCGCCTCCCTGATGCGCTGCCGCTACGGGCACTGCGACATGCGTTAGCAGGGTTGAGACCCCTAGCGTGACCTGACAAAAAAGCGCGAGGATCAGAGCAACCGACCCCCATTTTACCCGCAAATCTGAGCTTGCCCGAAAATTGCTAAACGCCACCGCAGCCACGAGCAAAACGAGACCATAAGCAAACATGCGATGGTTAAACTGAATCGTAGTCACCTGCTCAAACGCCGAGCTCAACCCCTCGGCGTAAATAGAAGGCGGTACTAGGTGGTCACCCATTAACGGCCAAGTGGGATAACTGTACCCGGCATCTGTTCCGGCTACGAAGCCGCCACTCAAAATCATGAGGTAGACCAGGGCAGCAAGACCAAAAGCTTGAAGAGATGGCTTAACCACTAGCTGCCGGTGAGGCGAGGAAATCTGAAGAATGAGCCACACCATATAGCCATAAACCAGTACCGCGAGTCCCAAATGCGCGGTCAGTCGATACTGTGATACATCGGGACGATCGACCAGCCCACTCTTCACCATGTACCACCCGAGTAACCCCTGGCAGCCGCCGAGCACAAATAACAGCAACAATTTGGGCACTAAGGGGCGCTGTACCATGCCTCTGGCCATGAAAAACACCATGGGAGCTAAGTACAATAAGCCGATCAAGCGCCCGAGCACACGATGCAAATACTCATAGAGAAAGATGACCTTGAAACCAGCCAAGTCCATAGCGTAGTTAACTTTCTGAAATTCAGGGTATTGCTGATACTTTGCAAACGCCACCAACCAGTCCGCTTCGTTCAAGGGAGGGATCACGCCCATAATGGGCTGCCATTCGACCATAGACAGACCTGAGTCGGTTAACCGCGTAACACCACCCAAGAGGATCATTCCAAAAATAACGATAGCGCAAACCGTTAGCCAGCTAGCGATCCAGCGATCGTTGTTATCAGTAACATGTGGGTACACGCATTTTCTCCTTGTTTGTCCGCCTATTTTAACCGATTCGAACGCTGGTATGGGATGGCGTACACTGCCCGCCCCTAAATTTGGAACACGACTATGCCCCTGCTGCGCCTTGACGAGGTTGAACTCCACTTTGGCAGTCATGTCATTCTGGATCGAGTCAGCCTGAATTTAGACCAAGGGCAACGTGTGGGCCTGTTGGGTCGTAACGGCGCGGGTAAAACTACGCTGTTTAAAATTTTAGCCGGAGAGCTGACTCCAGATGGCGGCGAGCGGTGGCTCAAGCCAGGGGCCCGACTAGCCCGACTAGAGCAGGAACTACCCGATGGCGAAGATGTCACCGTGTACGACGTTGTCGCTGGCGGTCTCGAAGCCGCCGGACGACTACTGGCTAGATACCACCAGATTATTGCTTCTGGATCAGAAGCCGATATGGATGAATTGGCCAACATTCAGCAGGCCTTGGAGGCTGAAGATGGCTGGCAGTTACAGCAGCGCGTTGAAACCGTGATTTCTCAGCTGGGCTTGCCGACAGACACATCGATGGCAGCACTTTCTGGGGGTTGGCGCCGCAGAGTGTCCCTCGCAAGAGCCCTGGTTACCCAACCTGACATACTCTTGCTCGACGAGCCTACAAACCACCTCGACATACCGACTATCGAGTGGCTGGAAAGTCATCTTAAAAGCTTCAGAGGCGCATTGGTCATCATCAGTCACGACCGGCGTTTCCTGCAAAATTGCGTGACCAGCATGGCAGAGCTAGAACGCGGGCACCTGTCGGTATGGCAGGGTGACTATAGGGGTTTTCTTCAATTCAGAGAGCAGGAACTCGCTTCCGAGGCTAAAGCCAATGCCCTTTTCGATAAAAAATTAGCCGAGGAAGAGGTCTGGATTCGCCAGGGTATTAAGGCTCGGCGAACCCGCAATGAAGGGCGGGTGCGTGCCTTAGAGGCGCTGCGAGAGGAACGCTCCCAGCGTAGAGAGAGACAAGGAACTGCGAGCTTTGGCGTGGAAGATGCCAGAGCCTCAGGAAAGCTGGTGACCGAACTAAAAGACGTCAGCTTTTCTTGGTCCTCGCGGCCCATCGTTGATCGATTCTCCACTATTATTCAACGCGG